>JBFIIJ010000121.1:0-6946 GCA_041601315.1 Gammaproteobacteria bacterium | reverse complement strand
TCTTTCTTTAACCTAATACTAGTTGCATCTATTCCTATTTCATTAGAAATAGCTTGTGGGTCGAAATTATCTCCAAACAATCCAAAATAAACTTGTCCTTCGTTTTTCATTTTTATCCTAAAAATATTGTCCGCTTTGGGTCGTTAGCGGAAGTTTAACTAAATTCTTCCGAAGCAGCACTTCGTCCAATTTGCATTGCAACTTCTCGCCATTTACGGCCTTCGATGTATTGATGCATGGCATTGGATTCTTTTTCAAGTTCGATCATTCGTGCATTGATAATATCGCCAATACTGATAACACCGATTAAATGATCATTATCATCAACAACGGGTAGGTGGCGAATGCGTTTGGCACTCATGATTTTCATTAATTCTGCCATGCTGTCTTCGGGATGGCTAACAATGACATTGTGTGTCATAAATTGTGTTGATGGTAAATGCAATATAGGTTGTCCGGCATTCGCAATACCATTGACGATATCGCGTTCAGATAATATGCCAGCGATTTTTCCTTGAGAGTTAAGTGCTATCACGCAACCGATACGTTTGTCTGTCAATATCTTGCATGCTTCTGAAATTAATGTGTCTGGTGTAATAGTCAGAATTGCCGGATCTTTACTTTTTAAGATTGTGGCCGCCGTGATTGTGGCATCGGTATTTTTTTGCTGTATTTTTTTAGCGAGATTATCTAATAGTTGTGTTGAAAATATTTTAAGAATAGGGCGGATCTGATGTTTGTCGAGAAAGTAACCAAGCGGGCCATATTTCGGTGTGTATTCATAACGAATTTTTATCACCACATTTTTTTGCTTTTGTTCCATGCTGGTAATGCGGCGCAGATAAGTAATTGGTAATGGGTAGCTCTCAGTCTTTACCTGCATAGTGAAGCATTTTTTCGGTTCCCATTCTTTACATTCTTCTTCCCAAATACGGCCGCTTTTATGATGGATTTGTCTGACCATACCAAGTCCTTCGCCTGAAAGCTGTTCGACACGAACAATATCGGGCGCTGTTTCAGTAAACGTTTTCATATCAGTGAGTATTTCCCAGATTGTTTCCAGGTCACCTTTGACGCGTTTATCTATTTCTAATGTCAGCATGGTATGTTTGTTAAACTTTTTACAAGATTGTAATACCTATTCCATTCTATGCCTATGTTTGCTGTTATAATTTACACATTAAATAAATATAAAAAATGTTAATTTAGAATGATAACCGTTTTAGAAAAATCTATCCCTTTCGGTGGAGGTATTGAGTTGCCACCGAATAAGGCACTGTCTCTTGAGCAGCCGCTTGCTAAAGCAAAATTACCACGCTTAATTAAAATTCCATTACGCCAACATATTGGTTCTCCGGCTACGCCTATAGTGAAAGTAGGTGACACTGTATTAAAAGGCCAACTTATAGCTGAGGCGCAGGGTTATATTAGTGCGCCGGTTCATGCAAGTACGTCGGGCGTTGTTAAAGAAATTGCTGAACATGCTATGCCCAATCCATCAGGCGCAAAGTCGGAATGTATTGTGATTGAAACAGACGGTAAAGAAACATGGATAGAAGATAAATCTCCAATTAATGATTACACCAGCTTGAGTCCAGTCGAAGTTCAACAAAAAATTTTTCAGGCGGGTATTGTTGGATTAGGTGGCGCAGGGTTTCCGTCGGCAGTAAAAATTATTCCTGGTTTAACATTGGATATTGAGTTACTGATATTAAATGCTGCGGAATGCGAACCTTATATTAGTTGTGATGAAACATTAATCCGTAATAATGCAAAAGAGATTGTTACCGGTATTGAAGTATTAGCGCATGCATTACAGGTTGATGAATGTGTGATTGCCATAGAAGAGAATAAATCAGAAGCAATAGAAATTTTAAAAGAAGCACTGGAGCAGTATGCCGAAATAGAAATAAGGTTAATGTTGATTTCCAGTCTTTATCCTGCCGGCGGAGAAAAACAATTAATTAAATCGATTACCGGTATTGAAGTTCCTGCTGAAGGTTTGCCCGTGGATGTTGGCATCGTTGTTTATAATGTCGGTACTGCGGTTGCTGTTAAGAAAGCCATTATTGATGATGAACCTTTAATCAGTCGTATCGTTACTGTAACCGGACCTGGAATAAATAAGCCATGTAACCTTGAAGTTCTATTTGGCACACCCATTAATGAAATCATTGAACAATGCGGTGGTTATAACGAACAGTTTGAATATTTAATTATGGGCGGTCCAATGATGGGTTTTCGATTGCATAGCGATCAAGTGCCTTTAATTAAAACAAGCAATTGTTTATTAGCCGCTGGTGCTGAACTTCATGCATCGAATTTAAAAGAAACACCTTGTATTCGTTGTGATGAATGTGCGCCAGTTTGTCCTGTTAATTTACAACCGCAACAACTTCATTGGCATGCGAAAGAATTTAATTCAGATCGATTAAAGGATTTTCGATTATTTGATTGTATTGATTGCGGTTGTTGTTCGTATGTTTGCCCAAGCCATATTCCTTTAGTCGATGAATTTCGACAGGCAAAAAGTAAAATATGGAATAATCGTCGAAAGCAACTTGAAGCAGAACAAAACAAAAAACGTTATCTAACTAAACAAGCGAGATTAGAAAAACAGAAACAGGATAAACAAAATAAACGTTCGGCGGTAGTGGATGAAAAATCTGATTCAGATTTGGCGCTAAAGAAAAAACAGGATGCGATTGCTGCGGCTGTTAACCGCGTTAAGCAAAAGCGAGAAGAAAAAAAGTACTAACTATTTACAGAACAATTACTCAGTAAAAAACTGTTGGCTATACGAAAGCAACAACGGTTTCGTAGCTCCCGCAGGTGTTACATCCAAATTAAATGTAATGGTCTCTTCGTTACTGACTGGTAGTTCACCAATGTAATATATCGCTATAGGATCAGTCTCCTTAATTTCTCTCACATCGACATTCTTTTGCTGGTTACTCAAATTTTTTGCAATGACTTTAATCGAAGCCGCAACAGGTGTTTCCGCGTCAGCAGATTTTTCCCGAACAGAAACATTGAGCATGGCTCTATTTTTACTTCGAGATATTTTGTAACCGCGAGCAACTTCTGTGGGTAATTGATCGGTCGTTAAAGCATTAATATGAATAATGTAATTACCGACTTGCTTGTCATGTTCATTGGCATTGTATGCAATTCTGGAAGAATCTGATTGGCTTGGTGTGGATTGTTGCTCGCAGGCACCAAGTAAAATCAATGGTATCAAGAGGAAAGTTAGTGTAACTGCTTTACTTATTCTCATTATTTTCTATCTCCGTATCAGCTCTGAGAAGCATCCAAATCAATATACTATAGTTGAATTTTTGATTCATAACGAGTCATCTGGTTCCAATTTTCTCTATATCAAAAAGCGTCGATATGGCTTGCTGATTAGAATATTTAAAAAAACGAGAATGAATGTTTTTCAATTTTATTACGTTTTGAGTAATAAAAACCAAATACATGATCTTGATCAAGTCTTATATTCGATAAAAGGAGTATTTTTAGGGCACTTATATGGTACAGGCTTCATTTCTACGAACTATGTTAGTGCAATGATTAATAGTAATAATGTAATGATTTTAAAAAATCCAGTAAATTCAATAAGATGAAGGATTGGCCTACTATTTGCTATTACTCATTATTAAAAGTGACTTAATTAAAATTAGTTTGGTCATTAATTAATGATTACAACGGCGTAATCAGAACGAACATAATAGTTTTAAACGGTAATGAAGCCATTTCAGAAAGTGATTACTTTCTGATGTGGCTTTTTTGTTTTAGGGGTCATAAATTTTATATTTGAGAAGGGGAGAAAGAAACGTGAATACCAATTCATTAAATGGGTCGTCAATGGTGCAGATCCTTTTATCCGGGCTAATGATTGTTTCCTTTAATGTAAACGCAGAAGATTCATTTATGGATGCATTAACAGGTGGCAAGGTCGATTTTGGTCTGCGATTACGATATGAAAATGTACAGGACGATTCCAAAGTATCTGGTAAACGTGACGCTGATGCATTAACGAACAGAACAATCTTGGGTTATAAAACAGGGGACTTTCATAATGTCTATGCTCATGTTGAATTTGAAAATGTTGCCGACATACTCGATGACACTCAATATAATGATGGTGAAAATGGTTTAACAACATTACCTGTTATTGCTGATCCTAGAGGGACTGAAGTCAATCAGGCTTATCTGGGTTTTAAATTTATTGATAAAACTCATATTAAAGTGGGACGTCAAATAATCACACCACGTGAAGCACCGTTTCATCGCTATTTAGGTACCGTGTTATGGAGACAGAACTGGCAGACGCAAGATGCTGTCACTGTAACCAATAACACTTTTAAAGATACCGAGCTCATGGCGGGTTATATCTGGAAAAACAATACTATTTTCGGTACAGACAGAGATATGGAAGCACCGATATTTAATATTAAATACAATGGTTTTAAATACGCTAAGTTGGAAGGTTATTACTACGACCTGGACTTTACCGAAACTGCAGATTTCGCAAACGCTAGTACTACTTATGGTATACGAGCTAATGGAGCTATTTCTGTTATCAATGATAAAACCAAATTCATATATACCGGCGAATATGCCATGCAGAGTGATACCGGTTCAAATCCAACCGATTATGATGCAGATTATTATTTACTCGAAGCTGGATTCAAATTGACGCTAGATAATAATTTTATTAATTCGATATTAGTTAAAGGTAGTCACGAAGTACTGGAACACGATTTAGGTACTCTTAATGCAACGGGTGCTGCATCAGGTGCAGTCTTCAGAACACCACTAGCAACAGGTCATGCTTTTCAAGGTTGGGCTGATAATTTTCTTACCGCTCCTGGTACAGGTGCAACGACAGGTGGTATTGAAGACAATTACGTCACAATGGTTGCGACCGGTAAATACGATACGAAATTAATTGTTTCTTATCATATGCTGGAAGCGGAAACAGGCAGTTTTGATTATGGCGATGAAATTGATATCTGGTTTACCAAGAAGTTTAAAAAGAAGTATGAAGTTGGTTTGAAGTATTCAGCTTATGATGCTTCTTCAGATGTCGGTAATACCACCAAAGCAACTGACTTATCTAAATTTTGGGCCTATATCTCATATAAGTATTAATAATAAAGCAGTACCTCTCTCTCTCGTAAAAAGCTTAACTCCCTCCCTCATTTGAGGAAGGGAGTTTTTTTCTTTAAGTTGATACAATAACTTACTTTATTCATTTCAGATCTCCGTATGGCCAAAGAAACCCGACAATTAAATATTATGCTCATTGACGAATTACCTGAGCGTTCTATGGCGATGGAAAAATTATTGACCAATCTTGGGCATAAAATCATTGCACGTGCTGCTGCGGGCGAAGATTTAACCGTATTGGTTAATCGTTATCTTCCCGACATTATTATTGTCGACATGGAATCTCCTGATCGGGACATGCTTGAGCAAATGCAAAGTATTAATTCCGATCACCCTCGTCCGGTTGTTATGTTTACCAATGATGACGATACTCAAACAATACATAAAGCGGTGAAGGCAGGTGTTACTGCTTATATTGTTGATGGTTTACAGCCACAAAGAGTAATGCCGATTCTCGAAACTGCGATTGCACGCTTTAATGAATATCAGTCGATTAGAAATGAACTTGAAAAAACTAAAAATACGCTGGAAGAAAGAAAACTAATAGCGCGTGCTAAAAGTATTGTTATGAAACAATCAAAATACGATGAAGAGACTGCGCATAAGTCTATGCAGAAAATTGCCATGAGTAGAAACATGAAACTTGTTGATCTTGCCCGCAGCATTATCGCTGCAGCTGAACTATTAAAATAGTGTGAGTAAATACTAATGAATGAGGCAAATAAGAATAAGCAATTAAAACCGGAAAAACCTGATTTAAAACTGGGTTTTATTCCATTAACTGATTGTTGTGTTTTGGCCATTGCCAGTGAGAAGGGAATATTTGAAAAACACGGATTGAATGTTCAACTTTCAAAAGAAGCTTCCTGGGCAAATATTCGTGACAAGGTTTGTGTTGGCGCATTAGATGGTGCACATATGTTAGCAGGGATGCCAATCGCGGCAACATTAGGTCTTGGTTTTACCAAAAAGCCGATGTTGACTGGATTCAGTATGAATTTAAATGGTAATGCAATCACTGTTTCAAATAAGCTTTACGAACGCTTGCTTGCTGTTGATGAAGAAATCGCAACAGATCGAAGACGTGCCGTAGTTGCATTGAAGCAGTTGATTGAAGAAGACAAATATTCAGGTAAAGCACCATTAACGTTCGCAATGGTTTATCCATATTCAAATCATAATTATGAGATTCAATACTGGATGGCTTCTGTCGGTATTGATCCTGTTCATGATGTTAATCTGCGCGTGATTCCACCACAGTATATGGTAAGAAATCTTGAAGAAGGTCAGATCGATGGTTTTTGTGCTGGTTGTCCCTGGAATAGTCATGCGGTAAATGAAAATATTGGCAAGATTTTAATTTCAGGTTATGAAATATGGAATAACTCTCCAGAGAAAGTATTAGGCGTTACTCAAGAGTGGGCTGATAAATACCCTGACACACATCTAGCATTAATAAAGTCATTACTGGAATCAGCTGCATTGATTGATGAGCCTGAAAATCGTGATGACGTTATTAAAATATTAGCGAATGAAAAATACATTGGTATTTCAGAAGAAGCGATCAGAATGTCGATGGCAAATAATTTTCAATATGAATCTAATGGAAAAATAATATCCGTGCCTGACTATAATGTGTTTCATCGTTATCAGGCTAATTTCCCCTGGTGTTCACATGCTGTTTGGACGATGACGCAAATGTATCGTTGGGGGCAGTGTGAACAAGTCGTTGATATACGAAAAATAGCGGAAGAAGTATACAGGCCTGATA
>JBFIIJ010000120.1:0-6981 GCA_041601315.1 Gammaproteobacteria bacterium | reverse complement strand
TTCAGGTAAGTGATCACCAAAAGTCGCATAGTATTCTTCAATACCTGCTAACTCAGCTAACCAACCATCTGTATCAACACGCATTAGGTTTGCAATATCTTCGTCAGACATATCTAGACCACTGAAGTCGATACCATCTAAGGTTGGCATTTTACCAATTGCAGTTTCAATCGCATCAGCAGTACCTGCACAACGTTCGAATACCCATTTCAGTACACGACTGTTTTCGCCAAAGCCCGGCCACATGAATTTGCCTGCTTCGTTCTTACGAAACCAGTTAACATAGTAAACTTTTGGCATCTTAGCGCCGGCTTTTTTACCCATATTCAACCAGTGACCCCAGTAATCAGCCATGTTGTAACCACAGAATGGCAACATCGCCATTGGGTCACGACGTAATTGACCAATTGCACCAAATGCAGCCGCTGTCATTTCTGAAGCGATAATGGTCCCGAGGAATGTACCGTGATTCCAATCCAATGCTTCAGTTGCTAGTGGTACAACTGAGGCACGACGACCGCCAAATAAGATTGCACTAATAGGTACACCTTTAGGATCTTCCCATTCATCAGCTATACAAGGGCATTGTGATGCTGGTGCGGTGAATCGTGCATTTGGATGTGCAGAAGGAGTATCTGAATCAGGTGTCCAGTCATTACCTTTCCAGTCAACCAAATGTGCTGGCGGTTCATCAGTCATTTCTTCCCACCAGACATCACCGTCATCAGTTTCTGCAACATTAGTAAAAATTGAATTCTTTGCTAATGAATACATTGCATTTGCATTTGACTGCATACTGGTACCTGGTGCAACGCCAAAGAAACCGGCTTCAGGATTGATTGCATACAATTGACCATCATCACCAAATTTCATCCATGCAATGTCATCACCAATGGTTTCGACTTTCCAACCAGGAATGGTTGGTGTGAGCATAGCTAGGTTAGTTTTACCGCAAGCACTTGGAAAAGCGCCAGCAACGAATTTAACTTCACCTTCTGGATTGGTAAGCTTAAGAATAAGCATGTGTTCTGCCATCCAACCTTCATCACGACCCATAGTTGAAGCAATACGTAGAGCAAAACATTTTTTACCTAATAGTGCATTACCACCGTAACCCGAACCATGAGACCAAATTTCACGGGTTTCAGGATAATGAACAATGTAACGATTATCAGGGTTACAAGGCCAAGGATCACTGACTTCTCCTTCGGCTAGTGGTGCGCCAACAGTATGGACACAAGGAACGAATTCACCGTCTTCACCCAATACATCTAATACAGCATCGCCAACGCGCGCCATAATATGCATGTTGGTAACAACATAAGGTGAGTCAGATAATTCAACACCGATTTGAGCAATATCAGAACCGATAGGACCCATGCTAAAAGGAATCACGTACATGGTGCGGCCTTTCATACAGCCCGTGAAAAGACCTTTTAAAGTTTCACGCATTTCTGCAGGATCAGCCCAGTTATTGGTAGGACCTGCATCTTCTTCTTTTGCAGAACAGATGTAAGTACGGTCTTCAACACGTGCTACGTCAGCAGGAACGGAGCGGATGTAATAACTGTTAGGACGTTTGTTCTCATCCAGTTTTTTAGCGGTGCCACCTTTGACCATGATGTCCCACATGTCTTCCCATTCTTGTTGTGAGCCATTAGCCCAGACAATATTGTCCGGTTGACATAACGCGGCCATTTCGTCGACCCATGCCTGTAGTTTTTTATTTTTTGTCGCCATTAAAAGTACCCTCTTGTTTACTTGTATATTATTTTTAGTAGCTATGTGAGATATAAGCAGGCTGCATATTCTGCCTATATACTCGGAAATTGTTAATTGTTAGGCGTAAGTTACTTTTCTAACTATTTGTTATTTTTATAATTATTCAAATAGTCGCCCTGAAAAGTTATGTTGCTATGCAATATAACTTTCAATGGAGTTGCACATCATTCTAGTTTTTGGGGATGAAATCAAGCCGATCTTGAAAGATAGAGCTAACTACATTTTCGTTCATTAACGAAAATCAATAAGATACGGAGATATTTTAAAGTATTAAGGTATTCCAGAAAATGATTTAACGCTATTTCGTCCGTTTTGTTTAACAAAGTACAAAGCAAGATCAGCTTTTCTTAAGATATCACTAACCTGAATATCGTCTTCAGGAATTTCATCCTCATTACAATCTTCCATAGAAGCGAGCCCAATACTTACGCTGATTTTAATGTTGTTGCCCTTGCACTCCCAATCAAATTGTTCGATTTTTTCTCTAATTCTTTCGGCTAATTTCATTGCCCCTTCATTATTAGTTTCCGGTAAGGCCAGTACAAATTCTTCGCCACCAATTCTGGCTAGTGTGTCTCCTTCGCGTATGAATTGATTCAATATGTCTGATACGGCGATCAGTACCTTGTCGCCACATTCATGACCAAAAGAATCATTCACATTTTTGAAGTGATCGAGATCCATTAATAACAATGTGAATGATTGAGAGTAGCGTTTTGCTCTTGATAGACTTGAAGAAACCTCGGTAAAAAAGTAACGGCGGTTGTATAACTTTGTTAGTGGGTCAATGACTGACATTTCTTCATAGCGAACTCTTAATCTCTCTGATTCTTCAAGAGCATTACGTAATTCTTCGGTGCGTACATCGACGATACTTTGCATATCAGACATGAGCTTCATATTGTTGAAAAGCAGTCCAATAAGATCAGTATAGATAACAATAGAATGCTCTTGCCATGATTCAAAGTGATTTGAGTCGGGATGAGATAACTCGATTATTCCGAGTAGTGAGTTATTCGCAATTATAGGTGCGCAGATTAAGGAACCCAGATTATTTCCATTTGCTTCATATGCAATCAGGTTTTCATCAGACGTTTTACAGTTTTGAATATGTATAACCTGACGGCTTGAGGCTGTTTTTCCAATAACCCCTTCAGTCATTAAAAATGATTTCGATTTATTATTGATAGATGATTCGTTTTTAATAAATTGTTCCCAATTTAAACTTGCGATGCAATTAAGTGATTTTCCTTCTAATAGATATAACGATACTTCTTCAACTTCCAGATTCTCAATAATTGTTTCCATTATGGAGTCAATTAGTTGTTCTTGAGTTATATTCTGGCTACCCAGGTTTGAGAGGGTTCTTATTCCAGATAAAGAGTTTATTAACTGTAGAAAACGGGCGTTTAGCACATCCGGGGTATTCAGTTTTCCGATAAAATTTTTAATGTCATGTTCCATCATATAAACTCGCTATTTAATCCAAATTAACTCGCAATCTCATCAACGAGATTTTGAATATTATCTAGTTTACTAAACGATTTATCCAAGTATTCTTTTAAAGCATCTGTTTTTAAATTAAGTGTTTCAATGACTTCGGTTTCCTGCATGGGATCATAATTAGTATCGAGTAACCATTGGCGTGCTATTCTTGAACAATAGCCAATCAATATAACCAGATTTGAATTTCTTTCCTGATAAGCTAAATCATGATGGTGTTCAATAATATCAATAATCTCATATGGTAATTTCCATTTATGAGCTAACCAGACGCCTGCTTCGTGATGGTTAAAGTCCATGGTATCTTTTTCATACTCAATCAAGCGTTTTTCCCGATCACTTTTAGCGGTGAGAAATAATTCAGACATGATATTTGGAAAACGATTAACTAAAACCAGTATTCCTAAATTGTGCAGTAAACCATATAAATAAAGTTGATTAGGATCCAAAGCTTGCTTTGAATCAATATGGTTTGTGAATCCACTGGCAAGTTCCGCTGTTATAAATGCGCTGGCCCAGTATCGTTTAAGGTCAAAATTTTCACATTTACTTGGGTCAAAGACGCTACTCATAGCCAAACTAAGGGCAAAACCTTTGACTAAATCTAAACCCAATACGTTAATAATGGCCTGTTCTAATGTGGAGATATTTCGGGAAAAACCAAAAAAGGCAGAATTTGCCATACCTATTATTTTTGCTGCCAAAGCGGGATCTTTTTTTATTATCTTTGCGATATCATCCATATCGCTAGAGTCATCATTAGATGCTATTAGAATTTCTTGCGCTATAGAAGGCATAGGCGGCAAGTAATCAATTTTTTGGATCTCAACCCTGACACTTGATACTGATTGTCGTCCTGTCATTTCAGAATTCGCCATAATTATTAAAATATGTATAGTTGCATTATGAACTATCGGCACAGAATTCGATTTCTTAAGTCGATTTTTAGCTAAATTTAGTGTTTATTTATATGATAAATTATCCAAATATTGATCCTGTTGCTTTAGATTTTGGTTTTGTGAAAATCCACTGGTACGGTATTACCTATGTCGTTGGTATTTTGCTGGCATGGTGTTTACTACGGTATCGAGGCAGACAGCCATATTGGGGTTTTAATGACGAGCAAATTTCTGACCTGATTTTTTATGCCATGCTCGGAATTATTGTTGGTGGTCGTTTAGGTTCTGTCCTTTTTTATAATTTTTCAGATTACATTCAACGTCCGATTGAAATTTTCTATATCCAGCAAGGCGGTATGTCGTTTCATGGCGGTTTGCTTGGTGTGATTATCGCCGTCTGGTTTTATGCACGTAAAATTAATACTTCATTCTTTAAGTTGACGGATTATATTGCACCCGTTGTGCCGCTAGGTCTTGGTAGTGGCAGAATAGGTAACTTTATTAATGGTGAACTATGGGGTGGTCCTAGTGATTTGCCCTGGGCAATGATATTTCCTGATCCTGCAGCAGGTGGTATTGCCAGACATCCTTCGCAACTTTATGAAGCATTACTTGAAGGTTTGGTTTTATTTATCATTCTTTGGTGGTTTTCAAAAACACCTCGACCTGTAAAAGCAGTCTCCGGTTTATTTTTACTTGGTTATGGTATTTTCCGTTTTATGGTCGAATTTGTTCGCGTACCTGACCAGCATATTGGCTATCTTGCTTTTGACTGGTTCACAATGGGACAATTACTAACACTACCTATGATCATAATCGGTCTATTCTTAATGACGCTGGCTTATAAGCAAAAGTTACAATGAAACAGTATTTGGATTTATTACGACACGTAAAGGAACACGGTGTTAAAAAAGAAGATCGCACCGGTACAGGTACGATTAGTGTCTTTGGTTATCAAATGCGTTTTGATCTAAATAAAGGTTTTCCTTTAGTCACAACAAAGCAATGTCATTTAAAGTCGATCATTTATGAATTGCTTTGGTTCTTGCAAGGCAATACCAATATTAAGTATCTAAACGATCATGGTGTGACTATCTGGGATGAATGGGCAGATAAGAATGGGGATTTAGGTCCGGTTTATGGCGCACAATGGCGTTCATGGCATACCGCAGAGGGAACAATCGATCAGATTTCAGATGTTATCCAACAAATAAAACAGAATCCGGATTCGCGGCGTCTTATTGTGAGCGCATGGAACGTTGGTGAGATAGATAAGATGGCATTAGCACCTTGTCATGCGTTTTTTCAATTTTATGTTGCTGATGGAAAGTTATCCTGTCAGCTTTATCAACGTAGCGCCGATATTTTTCTTGGTGTGCCATTTAATATTGCATCGTATGCCTTGTTAGCAATGATGATTGCGCAAGTATGTGATTTAAAATTGGGTGAGTTTGTGCATACCTTTGGTGATGCACATATTTATTTAAATCACATGAAGCAGGTTGATACGCAATTGGCAAGAACACCTTATGCTTTACCAGAAATGAAACTCAATTCTGATATTGATGATATTTTTAATTTTAAATACGAAGATTTTGAATTAGTAAATTATCAGGCACACCCAAGAATATCTGCGCCCATAGCTATATAACTAAGGACTATTTAAATAAAGCTAATTTTAAAGGAACCGTTATGAAACTAAGATTTATTATAATAAGCATGCTTTTAATGAGTTTGTTTTCATATTCAATACAGGCAGAAGAAGAGGAACCAGGGAAAATTGTTAAGCAAGTTGTCGAACAGGTACTTCTTGTTTTGCAAGATGACAGCCTTAATGAGAAAAAAAGGAAACAGCTTGTTTCTGAATTAATTAAAGAGCGAATCAATTTTAAAGACATGTCCAGACGTATACTCGCTACTAACTGGAAAGTGGCTACTGAAGAACAACAAACAAAGTTCACTACTTTATTTCAGAAAATATTGATTAACACCTACTGGATACGAATGAATCAGTATGCAGGAGAACGTGTTGAGTATATTTCTGTCTCATCTGATAAAGATGGTTTTGCGACGGTTGATACAATTATTGTAAGAGATAAATCAGATATTGAAATTCCTATCTCATATCGCATGAAACGTTTTGTCGATGTTTGGTTTGCTTATGACTTTGTTGTCGAAAGTTTAAGTTTAGTACAAAGTTATCGTAATGAGTATCAGGCTACAGTAAAGAACTTCGGAGTTGATGGCTTGCTTGATCTCATGAAGCAAGAAGTCGATAGTTACGACGACTAACAAACCAGTATTCTATGAAGCTATCAATTATTGTCGCCATGGACAGGAATCGCGTTATCGGTAAAGGCGATGCTTTACCCTGGCATATCTCATCTGATCTAAAAAACTTCAAAAAAATCACTATGGGAAAGCCTATCGTTATGGGACGTAAAACCCATGAGTCTATTGGTCGTCCTTTACCCGGAAGAGATAATATTATTTTAACGCGTGATAAAAACTATCAAGTAGAAGGATGTACGGTGTTACATAGCATGGAAGAGATTTTTGAACATTGTAAAGATGTCAAAGAAGTGATGATTACCGGTGGTTCGGAAATTTATAAATTGTCATTGGAGCAAGCGACTAATTTATATTTAACTGAAGTGCATACAGAGATAGAAGGGGATACATACTTTCCTGAGTTTGATCGTGATGAATGGGAAGAAGTTTCTAGGGAAGATTTTGAAGCAGATGAGAAGAATGAGTTTGATTATAGTTTTGTATTGCTTGAGAGAAATTAATTCTT
>JBFIIJ010000119.1:0-7008 GCA_041601315.1 Gammaproteobacteria bacterium | reverse complement strand
TGTTCTTCCATCAGGTTTCGAACGGCTGGACTTAATTTTGGCAAATCTGATTCAGTTAGATCTGCTGCTTTGGTATCCATTTCAGGGAGAGACTGTTGTTTTGGTTCGCCAGATTCAACTGCACCTGCTTTTGCTTCGGTATCAATTCGTGCAATGATTTCATCACTTAAAACAGTTTCACCATCATCTTTAATTATTTCTGTAATGACGCCATCATTCAAAGCGGAGACTTCCAGAGTAACCTTATCTGTTTCTATGTCGATTAAATTATCACCGCGCTTCACTTGATCTCCGGCGCGTTTTTGCCAGGTCATTAATGTTGCTTCAGCGACTGATTCTGCTAGGACAGGAACTTTGACGTCAATCAGCACGATACTTCTCCTTTATAATAATTATGCATTTCGTTTATGAGTAGTTACTTCTAGTTTATCAAGCTGCAATGCATCAGAGATCAATTGTTGTTGTTGTGCATTGTGAATTGGCATTAAGCCAGTTGCTGGTGATGCTGAATAAAAACGTCCGGCATAACCAAAGGTGTGCTGTTCACTTAAAACACCAATCATAGTGCCCCTTGATTGCATGTAATACCAGCTACCCTGATTTTTTGGTTCTTCCTGTACCCATACGACTTCTTTAAGATTAGGGTATGAATCAATTACTGCTTTTAAATCATCTGCTGGAAATGGATAGAGTTGTTCGATACGTGCAATTGCAATATTACTAATACCGCTTTCTCGTCTTTGTTCTAATAAATCAAAATAGACTTTACCACTACAGAGTAATAAACGTGTAATTTCATCTTTATTCAACTCATCCTGTTCATCAATGACATTATGAAAGTGCCCGTTTACTAAATCTTCAACAGGCGAAGCAGATAATTTCCTTCGTAATAAACTTTTTGGGCTCATTACAATAAGTGGTTTTCGATATGGACGCATAATTTGTCGACGCAACATATGAAACATTTGCGCGGGCGTACTTGGAAAACAAACTTGCATATTTTTTTCTGCACAAAGTTGCAGATAACGTTCAAGTCTTGCTGATGAGTGTTCGGGGCCTTGTCCATCATAACTATGCGGTAACAAGACAGTTAAACCACAGAAGCGTCCCCACTTGGCTTCACAAGAGCTAATGAATTGATCAAACACAACTTGCGCACCGTTTGCAAAGTCACCGAACTGAGCTTCCCAAATAACCAGTGCGTTTGGTTCGGCACTACTGTAACCATATTCATAAGCAAGTACCGCTTCTTCAGAAAGTGTTGAATTGATAACGGTAAAATTCGGTTGCCCTTTTTTGATGTGCTGTAAAGGAACATGTTTTCGACCATCTATCATGTTATGCACTATCGCATGCCGATGGAAAAAAGTGCCTCGACCGCTATCTTGCCCCGATACTCGGATAGGATAACCTGCATCAAGTAAAGAAGCGTAAGCCATGGTTTCTGCATAGCCCCAATCCATCAGTATTTCACCTTTACCCATTTTCCCGCGATTTTCAATTATCTTATTAACAGCAGGACTGAGTTCAAAGTCATCAGGAATTACTGTTATTGCTTCAGTTAATTTTTTGACGGCAGCTTCACTAATAGTGGTGTCGACATTATGTGTCCATTCAGTTCCAATAAAATGAGAAAAATCGATCAGATATTTCGGGTTTGCATGTTCTGCATGTGTTCCAGCGACACCCATATTACTTTCTAGTGAATCAATATATCCCTTAGCTATTGCGTCAGCTTCTTCTTGTGTAATAACACCTTCAGCAATTAATTTATCAGTATGTAATTTACGTACGCCAGGATGGTTACGGACATGTTGATACATAATAGGTTGTGTCGACATTGGGTCATCTGCTTCACTATGCCCATGCTTTCTGTAGCAGACCATGTCGATGACAACGTCTTTATTAAATTCCATTCTAAAATCAAGCGCAATCTTGGTGACTAAGACAACTGCTTCAGGATCATCTCCATTAACATGAAATATGGGTGCCTGAACCATCTTGGCAACGTCGGTACAATAAAGTGATGAACGTGAATCAAGTGGATCACTTGTGGTGAAACCGATTTGATTGTTTATGATGACATGCACTGTACCGCCGGTGGTATAACCTTTGGTTTGTGAAAGATTAAACGTTTCCATGATGACACCTTGTCCAGCAAAGGCGGCGTCGCCATGAATTAACAGAGGTAATACTTCGTTGTGTGCGTGATCTGTGCGTCTATCCTGTCTGGCTCTCACAGATCCTTCTACAACAGGATCAATAATTTCAAGATGGGAAGGATTAAAAGCCAACGTTAAATGAACACTGCCTCCGGGAGTGCTAATGTCGGATGAATAGCCCATGTGATATTTCACATCACCTGAGCCTTTGATATTTTCTACGGTTTTACCTTCAAACTCATCAAACAATTCACTGGGTTTTTTGCCAATAATATTAACCAGCACATTCAGTCGGCCACGATGAGCCATACCAATTACGATTTCTTTAATATCCTGTTCGCCACCGGATTGAATAATTTCATCAAGCAAAGGAATAAGTGATTCGCCACCTTCAACTGAGAAACGTTTTTGACCGACATACTTCGTGTGTAGATATTCTTCCAGAGCATTGGCATCAATAACGCGGTCAAGTACGCGAATTCGTTTTTCTCTATCGAAATCGGGAGTGGCGAGTGATTCTTCCAGTCGTTTTTGCAACCAACGCTTTTGTTCGGTTTCATTAATATGCATATATTCAGCACCAACAGAACCACAATACGTTTTTTTAACAATAAGAATAATTTCGCGTAAGGTAATTTCATCCGGTGCAAACAAAGAGCCCGTATTAAAAGTTTTATCCATGTCTTCTTCGGTTAATCCATGGAAAGCAGGATCAAGCTCAGGGGTACTTGGGCGTGTGTATTGTTTTAGTGGGTCCAGATCGCTTTGTCGGTGACCATTAAATCGATGCGCATTGATTAATTGTAGAACGGCTGTCTGTTTTTGGTGCGAAACGGTGTCAGCGGCGGGCGCTGACGGCGCCAATTTTCCGTGTTGACGATGTTTTGCAGCATTGGCGTAGGCTTGTTGTATCGGAGTATGGGCAACATCTTTTATTGACGCGTCATTTTGAAGTGAATCAAAATAGTCGCGCCATTGTTTGTCGATACTTTCCGGTTTACTGAGATAAACTTCGTATAATTCTTCTACAAACCAGGCATTACCACTGTATAAGTACGATGGCACCGTATTTTTCATGCATTATTCCTTTAATATTTTGTTATTAATCACGCTTTTGTGAATATTGGACTCAAAATTTCGAAAGAAATATTACAGTCTTGAAATAACTACTCTAATTAAAATAAGTATCACCTCTAACTATAAGATTTCCTGAATATAATTCCTATAACTTTAGACCATTTTTCGAGCATCAGGAGTCTTTTTTATGCACAATTCAGGCCGAATATTAAATAACTCCTCTTGCTGCATTGCCATAAAGTTCTGTATCCTTGCACAATTTTTCAATAACCTAATAAATAATAAGATATAAGTAAGGGAGAATTTTATGGCTGATACAGTCACAATGACCGATAACCGCACCGGAAAATCGATCGAATGCCCAATTATTGATGGAGTCTATGGTGCTCCTGTAATTGAGATGAAGTCGCTCTATAAAGAGTTGAACATGTTCACATATGATCCAGGTTTTATGACGACTGCGGCCTGCAGAAGCTCTATTACCTATCTTGATGGCGAAAAAGGCATTCTTTTGCATCGTGGCTATCCTATCGATCAATTAGCTCAAAAAAGTTCTTATCTGGAAGTCTGTTATTTGCTGTTATACGGCGAACTTCCTACTGCAACACAATTTGAAAATTTTCGTGAAAACCTGAACAAACGTAATATGGTGCATGAGCATCTGGAACGTTTTTATACCGGTTATCTATATGACGCTCACCCAATGTCGATGTTAATTGGTGTGACCGGTGCGCTTTCTTCTTATTATCATGAAGCAATGGATATTAATGATCCTGTTGATCGTGAGTTAACCGCAATACGCGTTATTGCAAAAATGCCTATATTAGCGGCGCATTGTTACAAGCATTCTGTCGGTCATCCGTTTGTCTATTCACGTGACGATTTAGGTTATGTCGAAAACTTTTTGAACATGATGTTTTCAGTACCTATGCGTGACTACAATCCACCAGCGATTGCGGTTAAGGCGTTAAACATGATGCTGATATTGCATGCTGATCACGAACAAAATGCATCAACTTCGACTGTTCGATTAGCAGGTAGTGCTGAAGCCAATCCATTTGCTTGTATCGCTGCAGGTATCGTCACACTTTGGGGCCCTGCTCATGGTGGTGCTAACGAAGCAGTCTTGAAAATGTTGGCAGAGATTGAACATCCATCAAACATTCCAAAGTTTATTGAAAAAGCCAAAGATAAATCTGATCCATTCAGATTAATGGGTTTTGGTCATCGTGTTTATAAAAACTTCGATCCACGCGCGACAATTATTCGTCAGGTTTGTCATGATTTACTTGAAGAGTTAGGCGATGAAGTTGTCGATAAAGAATTGTTTGAAATTGCAATGGAACTGGAACAAATTGCATTAAAAGATGATTATTTTATCGAACGTAAGCTTTATCCTAATGTTGATTTCTACTCAGGTATTATTCTAAAAGCTCTACGTATTCCTACTTCGATGTATACCGTTATGTTTGCATTGGCAAGATCAGTGGGTTGGATAGCACAGTGGTTAGAGATGATGGAAGATCCTGAATTCAGAATTGGTCGTCCAAGACAACTCTATGTTGGTTCAAAGACACGTGACTATGTGCCAATGGATAAACGTGGCTAAATAATTGCAGGTAAATTAACAATAATTATAACTAGGTATAAAGGAGAAACGTAAAAGATGAAATCCCCTGTTCGAGTTGCTGTAACCGGTGCCGCTGGGCAGATTGGTTATTCATTATTGTTTCGTATTGCTTCCGGTCAGATGTTGGGACCAGATCAACCTGTTATTTTGCAATTGCTTGAAGTCACACCGGCAATGAAAGCATTAGAAGGCGTAGTTATGGAAATTGATGACTGCGCTTTTCCTTTATCTGCGGGCTTTGTGTTAGCGGATGATGCAAACACTGCTTTTAAAGATGTTGATTATGCCTTGTTGGTAGGTGCTAAACCGCGTGGACCAGGTATGGAACGCAGTGACTTGCTTGAAGCCAATGGTGGTATTTTTAAAGTACAGGGCAATGCATTAAACGAAAGTGCCAGTCGTGATGTAAAAGTATTAGTCGTAGGTAATCCTGCGAATACGAATGCACATACTGCCATGTTAAGTGCGCCAGATTTAAATTCACGTAACTTCACAGCAATGACGCGTTTGGATCATAATCGTGCATTAGCGCAATTATCTGCACAGACAAAGACTCCGGTTAGTGAAATTAAAAAGATGACGATTTGGGGTAATCACTCTACGACGCAATATCCTGATATCTCTAATACAACGGTTGCTGGTAAAGCAGCTAAAGATTTGGTTGATGCTGATTGGTATAAAGACGAATACATTCCTCGAGTCGCTAAACGTGGCGCAGAAATTATTGCAGCGCGTGGCGCTTCCAGTGCAGCTTCTGCAGCGAATGGTGCAGTTGACCATATGCGTGACTGGGTATTAGGTACAGCGGATGGTGATTGGGTCAGTATGGGTGTGCCTAGTGATGGTAGTTATGGTATTCCAGAAGGGTTGATGTATTCATTTCCAGTAACTTGTAAGAATGGGGATTATTCTATTGTTCAAGGATTGGAGATTGATGAGTTTAGTCAGGCGAAGATGGATGCTACGCAGAAGGAATTGGAAGAGGAGAGGGATGCGGTAGCGAAGATTCTTTAATCTTTAATAAATATTTTTTATTAAAGCCTTTAACTAGAAATAGTTAAGGGCTTTTTATTTGTCTTATGAAACTAATTTTAGTTTTGGTTGCATCTGTTGACGCGTCACTTTTCTTTGCGTGGCCAAAGAAAAGTAACCAAAAGAAAGGCCACCCCAGATGTCTCGCCCTAAAGGGTTCCCTCGTTGTTCTTTAATTTAATCGGTACGCGCATAGGCGACGTCCCTGTCGCCAATACGCTCTCGCAACATCCATGGTGCTCAACCGATGAAATTAAAAAACACCTCGGCAAGACATAAGGGGGAATATATTTGTTACTACAACTTTTATATTAACTTTTTCCCTTTAACATAATGTTCTAAAAATCAGTAAAAGACTTCCATGAGTTTTTATCTGCATAACCATTTAATTCTGTTAGTAACAAAGAGACTCTTCCGGGGGAATCACTATTGTTACAATATAGAAAAAAATGTCCCCCACCTCCGTATGGACCAACCACAACAGTATTTTTTGGTCGAGGCATAAAATTATCTGGTAGAGTATTTTTTCGGTCGCTTTCTGTAAAATACGGCATAGAAAAATACTCTTGTAGATCATCATCATGACAAATACCTAAGATTCCAGTACCTTCCCAGAATAAGTAGCCATATTCATGTAGAAAATATTTGTAATCATCTGGAAAGATAACGTTTAGTTTATTTTCTATTAGTTCAATTTCATCTAAAGTGGCTCCATCACCTATCTCAATATCGGATAAACATTTTTTCATCCTTTGAACAATTTGTTCTACCTTCTTTTCCATATTATTTTCTCAATTTATTTTATTTTCATATTCTGAAAGTTCTTAATTAGTATTAATTATCTCAAACTTATAACTTGCCAGTTTTGTTTTTTTGCTTCTGTTATTAGTGTTTCGTCTGCATCGACAGCAATAGCATGATCGACTTCTTTTAGTAGTGGGATGTCGTTGTGGGAGTCGCTGTAGAACCAGGATTCTTCAACTTGTTCGTGGTTTTCTAACCATTCATTTAAGCGTGTGACTTTTCCTTGGGCGTAGGAGGGTGTACCAGATACTTTGCCGGTGTATTGGCCGTCTTTCATTTCTGGTTCGCAGGCGATTAAGTTCT
>JBFIIJ010000118.1:0-7057 GCA_041601315.1 Gammaproteobacteria bacterium | reverse complement strand
GAGCTCGGTATGGCATGGACCAGCGCCTCTTTAAAGCGCGAAGTTTTGGAAAATGGTCAGCTACATATTAAATCAGCTCAGCTTGATCAGAACTGGTCGCATAAAAATATCAAATTAGCGCCGTATGTCTGTGCGGCAATGATTCCTGAATCGTACGAGAAATTAAAAACTTCATTTTGTACGGTATCAGATGGTGATCTTTGGCGAAGCTTGAACAAAAAACCGGTCTCTCCAGCGAGGCGCAGAAAATTATTGGAAAAAGATGAGCCGAGACTGTTTATTGCTCGTGCTCATGTCAGTCATATGTCCCGTTGCGAACCTAAGATTGACCAGAAAACGGTGGAGCTAAGCGAAGGATTTGCACCATTATTTCAACATGTTAATGGTACCGTCAGTGTCGATTACATATTAGAACAGCTCAAACAAATCGGTGCTCAGGATGAAATGTTGCAGAGCATAAAAGCGACATTTAAGCAGTTATTGGAAAGTGAAATGTTGGAGCAGGTTTAGTGATAGTTTGTCTCGCTATGGAGACAATTTGATTGACCAGTTAATAATTATGGGTAATATTAATTCAATAATAATTATAAAGTAACTTCTCTTATTAGCTTGGATAGGATGTGCCATCTACTAGCAGTCGTTTCTTAAATTACAGATATAGGAAATGATTTTTATGGCGTTACGATCCAACACTTCTTACGTATCTCTTTGTCGATGCTTGTTGTCAACGAGAGCACTACTCTTTGCAGCCGGCTTCTTATTCACATTTAGTCAAACGGCGATAGCAGCCTCCTTTACCATAGTCGATGGACAGACGGTGACAACCATTCAGGTATTGAATGGTGCCGGACAGACAGGTGTGATTGAATCCGGCGGAACCTTGTCGGTTGGCGGCACCGCAATAAATATTTCTGGCGCCGGTTCTAAAACACTTACCAATAATGGCACGCTTTTTTCAAATACAAGCAGAGCTATTGACCTTGGCGCAGGTGATGGCACGACCATAATCAATAATGGAAACATCTCAACTGGGGCCGGTTCAACGTCACATACCTTAAATCTGGATTCAATTTCAAACCTTAGTTTCACCAATACTGGGACGGTTTCATCTTCATCTAGTACGGCCGGTTTTGTAACTATTCGATTTTTTAGCAATAGCAGCACGTTTGTTAATAGTGGGACGATATCGAGCACCGGAACAGGTGCCGATGCTATAGCAATGGGTGGCACTGGCAATAACACAATAAATAACAGCGGAACGATAACCAGCTCGGGTGCCGGTGCAATTGCGGTTAACTTTGACGCAGTGAATGGTAATGTCTTGAACAACAGCGGCACTATCTCCGCGACGGGTGCTGCGACACAGGCCATCGTTGGCGGAGCTGGCACCACTACCTTAAACCTACAGGCAGGTTCTAACATAATCGGCACGATTGATTTGGGTGGTGGCACGGATACGGTTAATGTATCTGGCGCTAACAATTCTTCTAGCCTGACTATTCTGAATGCTGAGACGTTTAACCTGAGTGTGCCCGGAGTAGTCAATGGTAATGTATTAACTACTGTCGACCCGACCGGACAATCTGCACAAGGTGTGGCACTGAATACGCTGACCAATGCCGTGCATGGTGTCATCAGCCAACGCATGGCGCAGACCAAAGCCTTGCCACCGATACAATTAGCGTCATTAGAATTGTCACCCGGTATGTTGTTTCAAGAGCGTGCCCCGATTGCGTGGGGAGAAGTGTTTGGTTCGCATCGTACGCGTGGTACGAACGGGAATGAGTTGGCTCACACACATGACTACAAAGGTTTCACTGGTGGTTATGAACAAGATTATAAAAAGGGTCGTTTGGGTATCATGGCCGGTTTTGCTGATGCCAATGTATCTACCGATACGACTTCAATTGCCACCGAGACCGATAGTTTCTTTGCCGGTGTTTATGGGCATGCACATTTAGGTAAAGTGAATTTGACGGCATCCTTATCGGCCGGTTTTGAAGATCATGATAATGAACGTACGGTGATCGATAACCTTGCCGGTACTGAAATAGCGCGCTCTGATTTTAGCAGTGTGTTCTTCAGTCCCTCTGTGACCTTAAGTTCGGGTTATACCTTTAAAGAACATTTTGAACTCAGACCGTCTGCGACCTTAACTTACAACGTCGCTTGGTATGATGATTATACCGAGACCGGCACAACGCGTTCTAATTTAACGATTGATGACCGAACTGCACAAAGCGTAAATGGTCGTTTGCAACTCGCCGTTGCTATGGCTTTGAATGACACCAGTGAGTTTGAATTACGTTCGGGTTTTACCAGCCGTCATACCTTTGATAGTGATACCAATGCGAGTTTATCCGGTGCCAATTTTAATTATTCATCAGCCGGCGATGACAGTGTTTATGGCGGATTTGTCGGTGGTAATCTACGTTTTAATGCGACAGACAAACTGGATGTCTTGGCCGATGTTGAATATGGTGAGGCCAGTGGCGATGAAGATGAGATTGCTGCCCGTCTAAGATTTGAATATCGGTTCTAGAAATCTCTCCTCACTTTTAGATCATTTTGTTTAAACTCCTATCTTCTTGAAATAAAAATAAATAACCCCATAAATCAAATATCACGTTATCTTTACTGAAAAACGCCAAATTTGTGTCATAATGCCGCGTTTTTAAAATCAGAGTGCTTATAAATGTTAGATTTTTTTATCAATAGTGCCTGGGCGGCGCCAGCACAGCAGGATCCTGGCTTAGCCAGTTTTCTACCATTAATTATATTATTTGCCGTTTTTTACTTCTTGCTAATTCGTCCGCAATTAAAGCAGGCAAAGCAACATAAGAAGTTGGTCAGTGAACTCGGTAAAGGTGACGAAGTTGCTACAACAGGTGGTTTACTAGGAAAAATAAAAGAAGTCGGTGATAATTTTGTCCTGATAGAAGTTGCCAAAGAAACCGAAGTGAAAATACAAAAAAATGCTGTTTCTGCCGTATTGCCGAAAGGCACGCTGAAAACACTCTAAGTTAATAATAAATCAAAATTTAAGTAGGCTAAGGTCATGAATCGTTATTCCATTTGGAAATACATATTAATTCTATTTCTTTTAGGTCTGGGTGCTTTATATGCACTGCCAAATATCTATGGCAAAGATCCCGCGTTACAGGTTTCTTCTGCAAGGTCAGCTGAAGTTAGTGAGTTAACTGAATTCCAAGTGACCAATGCCCTTGAAGAAGCAGGGATAAAATTTAAATCAACATCCTTGGTAAATGAAAGTCTAATTATCAGATTTAACGATGAAGATACACAGTTAAAAGCACAATCAGTTGTCAAAAAATCATTGGGCAATAATTACGTTGTTGCTATAAATCTTGCTCCTGCAACACCTGAATGGTTAGCCAAGTTTGGTGCTGAACCGATGTTCCTTGGTCTCGACCTGCGTGGCGGTGTTCACTTCCTGATGGAAGTTGATATGGAAGCGGCCGTGGCCAAAGCTAACGAAGCTTATATGTCTGATTTACGTAGTCAGATGCGTGAAAACAAAATTCGTTATAAAACGATTACACAAAATAAAACGGGTGGTTTGTTAATTCGTTTTAAGGATGAAAACGAACGTGATAGCGGCCAAAAATTAATTGAGAAAAATTTTCCGGATCTAGATATATCTGTTCCGGATTCGAGTAGTGATGAACCTCAGTTGATAGTAGCTATGAAAGAGCAGGTTGTGCTTGATACGCAAAAACTGGCATTGCAACAGAACATCACGACGCTTAGAAAGCGTGTCAATGAATTGGGTGTAGCTGAACCTGTGATACAACAACAAGGTTTGACCCGTGTTGTTGTTCAATTACCGGGTGTTCAAGACACAGCGAAAGCAAAAAATATTCTGGGTGCAACTGCGACTCTAGAATTTAGATTGGTTGATGAAGATCATGATGCGCAAGATGCTGTCGATGGGCGTGTACCAGCGGGGTCTAAACTTTACCGGGAACGTAGTGGCTTCCCTATCTTGTTACAAAAACAAGTGATGCTATCTGGCGACTCTATTATTAATGCTGCTTCGGGCATTGATACTCAGAGTGGTGGGCCTGATGTGACGATTACATTGGATGGTCGTGGTGCAAAAAGAATGAGTAAGTTCTCTGGCGATAATGTCGGTAAACGTCTGGCAGTTGTCTTTATCGAAAATAAAATCGAAACCGTAGAAGAAAATGGTGAACTTGTTCAGAAGAAAACAATTGTTGAAGAAGTCATTAATGCAGCCGTTATTCAAGAGCAACTCGGCAAACGTTTTCATATTACCGGCCTTGATTCAACTAAAGAGGCTCGTAATTTAGCTTTACTATTACGAGCCGGTGCATTGGCAGCGCCTATTTACATAATTGAAGAGCGCACAGTTGGTCCAAGCCTAGGTAAAGATAATATCAAGCAAGGTTATGATTCAGTGAAGATTGGTTTCTTACTGGTTCTGATTTTCATGGTAGTTTATTACAAGGTTTTTGGTTTGATTGCCAATGTCGCTCTAGCATTAAACCTTGTTTTAATTGTTGCGATGTTATCACTGTTGCAAGCAACGTTAACTTTACCAGGTATTGCCGGTATTGTGTTAACTGTTGGTATGGCCGTTGATGCGAACGTATTGATTTTTGAACGTATACGAGAAGAAATACGTAACGGTAATTCTCCGCAAGCGAGTATTCATGCCGGTTATGAAAAAGCATTCTCAACGATTGCCGATGCAAACATCACTACCTTAATTGCGGCATTAGTCTTATTCAGTTTTGGTACCGGTCCGATTAAGGGTTTCGCTGTAACATTATCGCTAGGTATTATTTCTTCAATGTTTACAGCCATTATGGTGACACGCGGTTTGGTTAATTTGATTTATGGCGGACGTCGCCTCAACAAATTAATAATATAAAAAGATCTAGATAGAGATAAAGATTATGGAAACACAAGATAAACTATTTAATTTCGACTTTATGGGAAAACGGAAGGTGGCTGCACTTCTTTCCGGTTTACTTATTATTGCTTCTATCGCTTCATTAGCGATTCAGGGTCTGAATTTAGGCATTGATTTTACCGGTGGAACACTGGTTGAAGCTGGTTATGCAGAGTCAGTAGACCTTACGCAGGTTCGTAATGCATTAGCTAATTCAGAGTTCAAAAATGGCGTTGTTCAATACTTTGGTGCAGCAAATGATATTTTGATTCGTATACCGCCAAGTGAAGGTTTAAACAATGCTGATATCAGTAACAAGATATTGAGTGTACTTTCTGGGACAGGTCAGAACGTAGAGATGCGTCGTATCGAATTTGTAGGTCCACAAGTAGGTAAAGAATTAAAGAATGATGGTGGCATTGCTATGTTAGTAGCGTTGGCCATGATTATGTTGTATGTGGCAATGCGATTTCAAATGCGTTTTTCAGTTGGTGCTATAGTCGCATTGATTCATGACGTATTAATTACTTTAGGATTCTTTTCAGTTACTCAATTTGATTTTGATTTAACCGTGTTAGCTGCGTTGTTGGCTGTTGTTGGTTATTCGTTAAATGACACCATCGTTGTTTTTGACCGGGTGCGAGAAAATTTTCATAAGTTACGAAATTCAACCCCGGTAGAAGTATTCAATGTTTCATTAAATGAAACATTAAGTAGAACTATTGTGACGGGTCTAACGACCTTGTTGGTATTGATTGCATTACTAATATTAGGTGGTGAAACGATTGCTGGTTTTGCGATAGCTTTGATTGTAGGCATCATCATAGGAACATACTCTTCTATCTATACTGCTAGTCCAGCAACTCTTGCGTTGGGAATTACTAAAGAAGATTTGATGCCAGTGCAAAAAGAAGGCTCAGAAATAGACAACATGCCCTAAGGCATGTATTGATAATGCACTAGATAGTGTCTTCATTATCAATCGTTGCAGATCAGCAAATTCTTCTTGCCGGAGAAGCGTTTTCAGATTTTGGTGATGTTCAATTGTTAGATGGTCGTTCCATTGACCATCAATCTATTAAAAATGCCGACGTACTTTTAGTCCGTTCAGTGACTAAAGTTAATGAAACGCTATTAAAAAATTCAAAAATAAAGTTTGTCGGTTCTGCAACAAGTGGTATCGATCATATCGATACTGACTATCTACAAAAATCCAATATTTCTTTTTCTCATGCTTTAGGCAGTAACGCCCGTTCTGTTGCTGAATATGTTTTAAGTAGTCTACTGGTCACGGCAGAACAACAAGGGTTTGATCTAACGGAAAAAACAGTCGGTATTATAGGCTGTGGTCAGGTGGGTTCCAGAGTGAAACGTTTTATGGACGCACTTGGTGTTAAATGTCTGCTCAATGACCCGCCACTAGCGAATAAAGCTTCTAAACATACTTACGTTGATCTAAGGGAAATATTGCAGGCTGACATCATTACATTACACGTACCGTTGACAACAATTGGAGACTTCCCGACCAATAAGTTAGTGAATAAAGAATTTTTGGCTAAATTAAAATCTGACTCAATCCTGGTGAATACGTCGCGAGGTGAGGTTATTGATGAAGCAGCTCTATTAGAGTTCAAGCAAAAAAATCCTGCGTCGACTTTAATTCTTGACGTTTGGTGTAATGAGCCTGAAATAGACATTAATTTATTACATAACTCATTTATCTCGACACCGCATATTGCTGGATATAGTTATGATGGCAAACTTAAGGCGACAGAGATGCTATTTGATGCGCTTAATGATTTTCTTGAACAGAACTTACCCAGGACAGATTTATTAAATTCTGAGCAGGAAAAAGTGATTATTGATGACGATGCCATTCAACTTGCAATATTGCAGAGTTATGATGTCAGAAGTGACGCGATTGCATTAGCGAATTTGGATAATATTGATAATGAAGAACGTGCAGCCTACTTCGATAACTTGAGAAAGAATTATCCGAAAAGACGAGAATTTACTAATAGAATTATCCAAACAAATAACATGAGAGATGAGGCAAAACAGCAATTACTACAACTCGGTTTTAAAGTAGAAACGCTATGAAAAAATTAGCCATATTAG
>JBFIIJ010000117.1:0-7074 GCA_041601315.1 Gammaproteobacteria bacterium | reverse complement strand
TTCTATACGTCCTATATCAAAACGAATATCCCTGCCTTGTGTTGCCATTGTTGCAAAAGTAAAACGTAGCGAGTCCGTACCATAAGCAGCAATGCCTTCAGGAAAATGTTTACGTGTTGCTTTTTCAATCTTTGGAGCCATCTTTGGTTGCATTAGCCCCGTTGTTCTTTTCGCAACCAAGGCTTCTAAGTCAATGCCATCGATAACATCTAGCGGGTCAATGACATTGCCTTTGGACTTGGACATCTTTTGTCCATCGGAATCACGTACCAGACCATGAATATAAATTTCCTTAAATGGCACATCACCCATGAACTTTAGTCCCATCATGATCATGCGTGCGACCCAGAAAAAGATAATGTCAAAACCGGTTACCAGAACACTGGTGGGATAAAATTTCTCAAGTTCCGGTGTTTTCTCTGGCCAGCCTAATGTTGAGTAAGGCCATAAGGCAGAAGAGAACCAGGTATCTAAAACATCTTCATCTTGTCTAAGATTAATATCGCCAAGATTATTTTTTTCTCTAACTTCAGCTTCATCACGGCCGACATAGATATTACCTTCGTCGTCGTACCAGGCCGGAATACGATGTCCCCACCAAAGTTGGCGAGAGATGCACCAGTCTTCAATATTGTTCATCCATTCGAAATATGTTTTGTCCCAGTTAGAGGGTACAAACTTTATGTCTCCATCTTTTACAGCTTTGATTGCAGGATCAGCTAATGGTTGAACTTTTACATACCATTGATCCGTTAAATAAGGTTCGACAACTTGATGAGAACGATCACCGCGAGGCACCATTAATTTATGATCGTCGATCTTGTCAATTAAACCGAGTTCTTCAAGATCAGCAAGAATTTGTTTGCGTGCGACAAAACGATCCATGCCTCGATATTTTTCCGGAGCGTTATCATTAATGGCAGCGTCCACGGTAAAAATATTTATTTTTTCAAGGTTATGTCGTTCGCCAACTTCATAGTCATTAAAATCATGTGCGGGTGTAATCTTTACACAACCGGTTCCGAATTCTGGATCAACATAATCATCAGCGATTACAGGTAAGCTTCGATCGGTTAAAGGCAACAATACTTCTTTGCCAACCAAATTTTTATAACGTTCATCATCAGGATGAACCGCGACAGCAGCATCACCTAACATGGTTTCAGGTCTTGTAGTCGCGACTACAATATATTCCAAACCATCAACGGGCTCTTTTAATGGATAGCGCATATGCCAAAGATGGCCGTTCTCTTCTTCAGAAATAACTTCGAGGTCAGAAATAGCCGTATGTAAAACCGGATCCCAATTAACGAGTCGCTTTCCGCGATAAATCAAACCTTCTTCATGTAAACGAACGAAAACTTCTTTAACTGCATCTGATAAACCTTCGTCCATGGTAAAACGTTCGCGCGACCAATCCATTGATGTGCCAAGTCGGCGAGATTGACGCGTAATAGTGTTACCTGAATGTTCTTTCCAGTCCCAAACTGCATCAATGAATTTCTCACGCCCAAGATCATGTCGAGAGGTGTTATCTTCTTGTTGCAGTTTACGTTCAACCACCATCTGCGTAGCAATACCAGCGTGATCGGTTCCGCATTGCCACAAAGTATCATCACCATTCATACGATGATAACGCGTTAATACATCCATCAAGGTTTGCTGGAATGCATGTCCCATATGCAAGCTACCGGTAACATTAGGTGGCGGTAACATAATGCAATAAGGGTCACCTTCACCTTTCGGTGCGAAGTAATTATTTTTTTCCCAATTTTCGTAGCAATTAGTTTCTATTGATTCGGGGCTGTAAGTTTTTTCCATGTGTCAGGCAATCGTCTTTATTATTTTCGTTTATTTGTTTTTATCTTCATTGATATGCAATTCTTTCAGTAATCGCGTTTTAACTTCATCAATGATGCTATCTTTTAGCATTAGAATTAATTCATCTAAATCTTCAGTAATTTCTTTATCAATTTTATCGATAATGTCATTAATGAATTGATCATCCTTTTTCAAAGTTTCAAGCGTTGGTTTTACGTTAGGTGTTAAACCTTCTTCAGTAACCACTTCTACTAAAACAGGAATGCCATCCGTGCCGACGTTGAGTCGAGGCAACACGCTTCGTTGAGCTTCTGCTTTTTTTTCCGCGAGTAATTTTTCCAGTTCATCAATTTGGTTAATCAAATTATCCTGATCTAGTTCAGGTAATGATGATCCTGGTTTGTTTGTTGAATCATTCATGATCTTGCAGCTTATCTATTTTGTGATCATGTGTTTCATAGTCACCATTTTTATATTGTTTATATCGTAATCGTGCATATTGTTTATTGGTTTCATCGCCACCAACAATTTCAACAATACGTTCGAAGTTTGGCGCAAAGTCAGGAATTTCATGATCGAGATTAATGATGACTTGTGATTGTTCAGGAAAAGTATTTCCGAAACCAATGGTAACCGGCGTATCTTCATTCACCGTCCCATTATATAACTCATGGGGAATGAAACTGATGTCACGAAAGGTCCATAATAAATCATCCATGCCTTTCGCACTTTCTTCTGATTGCGTATGTATATGAACACGGTTGCCCGTTGCCCATGCTTTTTTTGCAATCGTGCAAGCAAACCTGTCCGTGCCGGCACCTTCAGGCAAGATATAAAAGTCAACGCGTGACATGAAAGATTAAATTCCGAGGCTACTTAATTTGATTAAAAATATACTGCATCAATAGTGAGACAGGTCTTCCCGTTGCACCTTTATTTGCGCCAGATAACCAGGCTGTGCCAGCAATATCAAGATGTGCCCAATGATATTTTTCAGCAAAGCGAGATAAGAAACAGGCCGCAGTGACGGTTCCCGCTTCGCGACCACCAATGTTTGCCATATCAGCGAAGGGGCTATTAAGTTGTTGTTGGTACTCATCCCATAGTGGTAATTGCCAGGCACGATCACCAGACTCTTCGCCTGCGCTTAAAAGATCTCTTGCTAAAGGATTATGGTTACTTAACAAACCTGACGCATGTGCGCCCAAAGCAACTACGCATGCGCCGGTTAAAGTAGCGATATCAATAACCACTTCAGGATTGAATTTTTCACTATAAGTAATTGCGTCGCATAAAATTAAACGGCCTTCGGCATCGGTGTTTAATACTTCAATTGTTTTGCCAGACATACTGGTAACAACATCACCAGGATTTGTTGCTGTTCCGCTGGGCATATTTTCAACCGTTGGAATAACACCAACAACATTAATCGGTAATCCTAGTTCGGCAACGGCAGCGATTGTTCCAAAAACAGAAGCTGCACCACACATATCGTATTTCATTTCGTCCATAGCGGGAGCAGGCTTGATTGAAATACCACCCGTATCGAAAGTGACACCTTTACCGACCAGTACGATAGGCTTTTGTGTTTTTTTGGAACCTTTATATTCCAATGTGATTAATTTGGCTGGTTCTTCTGATCCCTGTGACACAGATAACAAGGAACCCATGCCTAATTTTTTCATATCTTCTTCTTCTAACACATTAACCGTAAGCGAACGGTTCCCCTTTGCTAACTCTATTGCCTGTGCCGCTAGATAGCTTGGTGTACAAATATTAGAGGGTCGATTAGCAAGGTCACGAGTAAGTTTTATGCCGTTTGCAACAGCACGTCCTTCATTCATTGCTTTTTCGCCTTGCGGTAACTCTTTACGAGTTGGAACGGTAAAGGTAATTTTGCGTAATGGACGTCGCGTTTTCTTTTTCTTGCTTTTCAATTCATCAAAACGATACAAAGTATGCTCGGCTACCTGAACAGCTTGTCTGATTTTCCAGGTGTGATCACGGCCCTTTATATTTAATTCGCTTAGGTAATTAACGCATTCGAGTGAGCCGGTATTGTTTAATGCACGAATACTGTGTGCAATTATTTTACGATAAGCGCGCTCGTCTATATCTCTTTCCTTGCCACAACCAATCAGAAGAACGCGGTCGGCTATCATTCCCGGAACATTATGCAGCAATAAATATTGCCCTTTGGCACCGTTCATATCGCCACGACGGATCAGGTTTGATAGATGTTTATCACTAACCGAATCTATAGCTTTGGCTGCAGGAGAAAGTCGTCTTGATTCAAATATGCCAACAATGACACAGGCTGTGCGTTGTTTCTCAGGGTTGCCACTTTTGATATTGAAATCCATAACTGCTCCAAAATAGCGTTTTGCTATATATATTTATTATTTTAATGCATTAAAAGTGTACGATAATTATCTGCGTTAACATTATAAGCATGTCATAATTGCTTTGATTTTTGTTAAAAACAGAGAAAAATGACCAAAACCGTACTTTTCGACAAGTTTATTCATTTATCTTCGACTAAGCAAAGCTGTATTTCAATAAAAGGTTAGAATCGTGATCATTCAGCGTTATATCTACTCGGAGTTGTTGCAAAAGCTGACTTGGATACTGAGTCTGCTAATCCTTGTCTTTGCCAGTAATAAATTTGTCGGTTTTTTGGCTGATGCAGCAGAAGGCAGCTTACCAGCAGATATGGTTTTTTTAATGTTGGGTTACAAAATGTTAGCGACATTACCCAAAATTTTGCCCGTTTCTATTTTAATCGCCATGTTGCTTGCTTTTTCACGCATGGCCAGTGATAGAGAGCTTGTCATATTGGCCGCTTCGGGAATTAGTACTGTTTTTCAAATAAAAGTGGTGACGCGTTTTGCGCTGGTTTTTTGCGTAATAGTTTCAGTGGTTACCTTATATCTCGCGCCTTGGGCGGAACATAGTATTCATGAACTTAAGGAAAGGGCAAAACAGGAATCTGATATTTCCGGTATTAAACCTGGGCAATTTAAGGAATTCAGTCAGGGCGACCGCGTTGTTTATGTACAAAATCCATCTGTCGAAAAAGGCTCGATGCAAGAAGTTTTTTTGCAGGTACGACAAGAAGGGAAGTTAGGCGTACTTACTTCTGATAGCGCACGTTTCAAAATTGATCCAAAGTCCGGTAATAAATACGTAGTTTTTAGTGAAGGTCGTCGTTATGTTGGCGAGCCGGGTATGCTGGACTATCAGATTACTGAGTATGATAAATATGCAATCCAGACGGAAAGCGCAACAGCAAGTTCAACAGCCGGAAAAATCTCATCATTACCCACTTCTCAAATAATGAGATCGGATAACAAGGCACATCAGGCAGAATTTCAGTGGCGACTTTCATTAGTGTTTTCCTGTTTATTGTTATCCATACTCGCCATCTTATTAATGCAATCGCATGCTAGTGAACGTCGATATACCCCGTTTGTAATCGGTATATCAATCTATCTTATTTACAGTAACTTACTTGGTATTGCGCAGACACTTTTAAAACGCGATGTGATACCAGCTTTTATCGGTTTATGGTGGGTACACTTATTATTAATTGGAGTGTTACTAATACTTTTTTACATGCCACAGATTCGTCAGATGATAAATGATGATGATGATCATCAACTTATTCCCGCCGACGGCACTAAGGATTAAAGGATTTAGGTTTATTAAATGATACTCGACCGTTACATAGGTAAAAGTATATTGCTAGTTAGTTTCTTAGCGCTATTTTCATTAGTCGCTATTTTTTCTTTTTTCTCTTTAGTTGATCAACTTGATGATACGGGCGTGGGTAATTACGGCGTATTGGAAGCGATACAATATGTATTGCTAACAGTTCCAAGATTAAGTTATGAACTTTTTCCTATCGCTACCGTTATTGGCAGTATGGCGTCATTAGGAATATTGGCAAACACCAGTGAACTGGCGGTTATCAGAACTTCGGGTATCTCACGAATTCAACTTGCATATTCATTAACGAAGACAGGATTAATTTTTGTTGTCATTAGTATGTTCATTGGAGAAGTGGTTGCGCCTGTTAGTGAACAAGCCGCACAGCAAAAACGATCGGTTGCATTAACGCAGCAAATTTCTTTAAAAACCAAGAACGGGTTTTGGTCACGCGATGGTGATAACTATATCAATATAAGAAAGATATTGCCGGGTGACAGAGTTGAAGAAATTTATATTTATGAGTTTGATGAAGATCACCAACTTAGATCCAGTATTCGTGCGAATAAAGCAGAATACAGTGGAGACAGATGGATATTGCATGACATCATGAAAACTGAAATATCAGAACAACAAGTGACATCCAATCATTATGAAACAGCGGAATGGGAAGCTTTGTTGAACCCGGAAGTGATCGAGATGGTAACGATTAAACCGCAATACTTGTCGATGCATGGTTTGTTTAATTACATTAAATATCTTAAAGCGAACAACCAAAGCAGTAAACTATATGTGCAAGCATTTTGGTCAAAGATAGTAAACCCGTTTGCGATTATTGCGATGATATTGTTGGCTACTTGCGTTGTTAAATGTGAAGCGCGGCCCGTTGGTTTAGGCCAACGTGTTTTTATTGGCGCCTTAATCGGCGTTTCATTTCATTTAGTTAATCAAGTAACGGGGCATCTTGGTATTGTTTACGGTATACCGTCATTTATTAGCGTGACATTGCCAACGATTGTTGTTCTTTCTTACATTTTTTATACGCTTAATAAAAAATATTAAAACATCATAAGTAAGTTTCATTCGAAACTTTTATGTGTAATCAGTTTTGTTTTAGAAAGTCGATCATGTAAAGCTAATTTTTGTTTATCAAATAAAGCCCAAACAAAACCCAAGCCAAGAATTACTAAGGATATTGATGCAGCAGCAAATCTTAGTGACGCTTGTTTCCAGTTAAGCGCCGTGTTCGATTCGTTTACAACATAAATATACCAACTACGCATACCTAAAGTTTGTCGACCTTTTATCCAGTGCCAGCAAAAATACAAGTAAGCCAGAAAAATTAAAAAGGCAGAGTAGAAAAGATTGCCACTCTCAATTTCTCCGTCACCCAGAGCATAAATCAAAATAAATGTTGCGCAAAAAAATACGGCACAAAGCAAAATGCTATCGTAAATTATCGCAGCAATCCGACGAAATAAAGAGCAGGGGACAGGTTGGTTGTTTATCAAGGTTGTATATTAAATTTTCTAAAATTATCTTTGG
>JBFIIJ010000116.1:0-7084 GCA_041601315.1 Gammaproteobacteria bacterium | reverse complement strand
GGCGGGCGGGATGGTGCCATTATTGGTGCTGGTGTTGGTGCCGCGACTGGCACAGCGGTAAACACGAGCGGACATGTTGACGATAGCCATAGAGAGTATGACCGTCTCGAAGACGACTCCCATCACCCTCATTCTGGAAAGTTTTGCCCTCCAGGACAAGCCAAAAAAGGCCGTTGTTAAATTAAAAAACCGGGATTGTCCCGGTTTTTTTATAGGGTCTCGTTAAGAAACTTTATAAAGCGTTGCCAGGATTGTTTGTCCGCTTCTTCCCGGTAACGATCCGAACCGAATACTGTAAATGCATGTGGTGCACCACCATAACTGGTCATCTCATGCGCAACGCCCGCTTGTTCCAACTCATTCGCTAGTTCAGCAAAGTCATTCATGCTGATAGCACTATCTGCGCTGCCATGAAAAACAAGCACCTTGCCTTTGGTTTTTGAGTAGTTCTGCCCCGGTGGTGTGCTAAGGCCGCCATGAAAAGTGACAAAACCTTTTAAGTTAGCACCCGATCGTGCAAATTCAAGCACCGCTGCTCCGCCAAAACAATATCCAATCACAACTGCATTTTTAATATTGCCGTCGTGAGATTGGGCTACTAACAACGCCGCATTCAATAAAGCCCGCATCTTTGCACGGTCTTTATATAATGCGCCGGTATGTTGGCGTTTATCAGCGTCTTCAGTAGGCCGAACGCCAGCACCAAACAAATCGACAGCAAAAACGGCATAACCCAGTTCAGCTAACATATCAGCACGCTTTATTTCATAATCGGTCAGGCCATCCCAATCATGGATTAACAATATCAGCGGTGCGTTGTCAGCCGGAGAAGTGAAATAACCTTCATACGGTTCGCCGTTGACGTCATAGCCAATAGTTTCTCCTGCTGCCATAACAGCTGGAGAAAGAACCAGCAGTAACAATAAGCCGTTAATAAACCGCATAACCCAGCTCCTACGCATTCATCATTGCGTCAAGTGTTTCGCCATATGAGTTATGGACTTTCTTGTAAAAGTCTTCACCCATCAGTTTCTTTCGCCATGCATCTACATGAGGATAAGCTTTCATATCAACCTCAATAACCTCGGCCGGATCGATAGTGCCAAGTAGACAAAAATCAGCAATGGTTAAGTTTTCACCGGCAACGTAAGGAGTTGTCGCTAATTGTTTATCGATAACAGTAAGAAAGCGTTCGATAAAACCATAACCGTCTTTCATAGATTGTTCGTCAGACGTTGCGCCAACCAGACCCGCAACAATCTTGTTAAAAAGCACCTTGGCAACTCCATTCGCAAGATGAGCAGCAGTAAAGTCCAGCCATTTATCAATATGTGCCTGTGCAATTATGTCATCCGGATAAAAATCGGACTTATATTTTCGGCAAAGGTATTTCATGATGGCGTTACTTTCAAACAAAGCAAAACCATCGTCATCAATCGCTGGAATCTTGCCTGCGGGATTAAGTCTTAAATAGTCATCATTGTTAGTTTCACCAACAAGTGGATTGATACGAATAAATTCGTATTCGGCCCCTAACGCATTCAGACAGAGTCTAACTCTGTTAACAGGGGGTGATAATTCCAGTCCATACAGCTTAATCATTATTCATGCCTCGCTTATGCAACGTAATTGCAGGTTAAAAAGTTATTATAGTGAATTTAAAAAGATTCGTCTGACCCAGTTACCCTCGGACAAGTTATTTACTGTCGCGTCTATAAAGATTGCTCTAATATTGCATAGTTCATTATGTGGAACACATAAACGATTAAGATTTGTTTGCCAAACAATCTGCAAGTCGCTTGAAAGTACCGCCCCACTCTTGGCTCAAATCAAAAACTTCATCACTAAATTTAGTGCTCTCTTCAATGCTGGCGTTAAGCGGTTCCCAGGTGAGCTTGAGCGTGGTCTTGCCGTCTTTCTCGTCTAATAACACCGTCGTTAATATCTCGGCGGGAAAGTCTTTGATCATGGGGTGTGCTTGTATCTGACCTTGTTCGTTTGAATAAACCTGAGTATAAGAAATTTTAGCAGGCTCAATAATGTCTTTATAAAAAAGCTTGTGCCAGATTTCAATTCCACGCTTTGAGATCATACAGTAATGACTCTCGCTATCGGGTTTGATGTCTGCTTTAGCAAATATTAATGAATAATCTTTAGGCGCCAACCATTTTTTTAATAGCTCAGGAATAGTCCATGCGGCAAAGACCTGTTCAACAGGACAATCGAATTCGTGCGTGATAGTAAAACTATTATCTTTAGTCGGCATGAGATCCTCCTCGCATTAATTCAATCTTGATCGAAGTAATGAACCAGTCGATACGTACAAATAGTTTGATTACAGCTTTTCGAGATAACTAAGCCTCTATAGTGCATAATGCTAGACTCAAATTGATTGTATTTCATCTCAATCACTATCATTAATCTGATTATTATCCTAAATAACAGGAACAGGAGAATATTAAATGGCTGTAAAAAAGAAGTCCGTTGTGAAAAATGTTTCATTGGTTAAAGTACTAGATACGACATTAACCAACCTGGAAATGGCAACGACCAATGGGTCTGCAGCACTAGCGCTGGCCACAAAAAATAGCAAAAAAGCCGCAGCAGAAGGCAAAAGACTCAGCAAAAAGCGCGTTACCTTGATTAAACGTCGCAAAGCAGCCGCAGCAAAAGTACAAAAGGATCCTGTAGTAGTTAACAAGAATGCATTGAAAGCAGTTGATAAAGAATTAGCTGCAATCAGAAAAGCAGCCGCAAAAAACAGAACAATTAAGGCAGCTAACTTTGATGAGTTGTCCGGCTTACGCGCCAGTTGTAAACGATTGAACGCGTATAGCAAGGCAATCGCCGCAGCAGATAAAGTGTTAAACAAACCAAAGAAAAAAACCAGGACCAAGAAACGTAAAGCAGCATAGTTCCGTTGCTGAATATCTAGCCCGCCGCCATCAGGCGGTGTTGGTTAGATAGTTAAGTATTATCAGCGCTAGTGTTTGGCAGTATTCTTAATCCAGTCTTTGGCGTCGTCCATATCGTCGTAATCAAAATGTTTTATCTCTGCTGAAACAAAATGACTTGCTACATGTTCTGCAAATTCACCAAGAGCTGAATCAGTTACTAAAGCGACACAATTTATTTTTTTGTGATGGTTCTTTACAAAGGATAAATGTTTCAAGAGCGCGCCAAATGAATTCCAGCCCGGAAACGATTTAGTGTGAATTAAAACACCATTCAGTCTGCCCGATTTTTCAAGATAAGGATCAACGATCTTGGCCGCATTCTTAAAGTCCTCTGCCGACAGTGCGCCATTGGGCTCAAGTAATACAATTCCATCGTCTTTATCCAAATTGATATTTAACATACGTAACCCTCATTATTAAAGTGGTTAGGTGCAAGTATAAGGATGGAATAGGCGCTCTAAATTGATCTAGCGCAAGGTATGGTTAAGTTTTTTACATTCTAGTAGGCTCTGGATACAAAAACGAACTCATTTCTTAATTGAAGATTTTTAATTCCATCAATTCATATAACTATTTATTGAAAATTTAATTTATAATCTAGACAAAAGCACTTAATACTCTAATTAAAATGTACGAAGATTGTTTGAAGGTATTATTAATAGACTATCTACTAGATGTTATGCCTAGTGATAGCCTTATAACCTGTGAAATGCCTTTCTCAGACTCAAAGAGAAGAGCAGATGTTGTATGCATTTCTGATCAAACTCATGCGTATGAAATCAAAGGAGAAAAAGATAATTTAGATTCTTTAATAGGTCAATTGAAGGATTATAAATCTTGTTTTACTTCAACAAGTATAGTTATAACAGAAAAACACCTTATAAAAGCCAAAAGAATTGTGCCAAAAGAATTTGGCATAATGTTAGTTTTAGATAAAAAAATCATACCTTTAAGAAAGGCGAGTAATATAAAAAGATTAGACAAGTTAGGTTTGGCTTCTTTTCTTGATATAAAAAGCCTTATAAGCTTACTAAAAAATAATAATATTTATCCAATAAAAAAACATTTTATTAATAGTTACTATTTAAAAATCCATGCTTGCAAAAAACTTTCTACAAATACAATATATGAAGAAGTAATATTGTTCTTCAGAAAGAAGTATTTACCAAGATATAAGTTGTTTTTAAAAGAAAGGGGTGATGTTACTCACGTGGAAGATTTAATTTATTTAACAAGCTTACCAGATGAATTAATTTAGTCGCCATGTTCAAGTGTTTTTCTAGTTACATGAATGTTCATTCTTACAGCTATCCAAAAGGAAGGGCTTAATCCACTTGGTGAGTCATCCGCTGCGTCTAGTATTTGCTCGAATCCCCAACAGTCGATCTGATCAAAATCATCATCATTTATCATAGCTTTTGCAGCCCGAACATAGCCGCCTTTATTCCTTCTATATCGATGATAAATATACGCATCGTCCAAAGGAAAATCAACTCTAGGTACCCATGCACCACCTCTAGCGTCATATCTAAAAGGGTGTATTGATGCATAATCGCCATAATATAGATTTCTGTCATCAGGAAATGATGACGATATGTTTACATAAAGAGAAACTTCACACATATCTATAACTCCATAATCATCGCCACCATTTGGTGTATCTGTAACGGAACGAGGGAAGGATGAAGAACATATAGTAATTGGAAGATCAGGATGGTTTTCTCTAATTTCTCTTATTCTATTTGACACATTATTTAGCACAGCATATAAATTAAGGTTATCAACATAACCAGCATCGATTATTACATATAAATTATTGCTATTAGTCATTCCTTGAGTTATTGAATCTATATAGTTTGAAGTATATTCGTCATTTGCTTCGCCCCTGAAAGCTAAAAAGTCAAATAATGATTCGAGTTTTTCAGCAGAGGCGGTAACTTGATGTAAATCGCCATCTTCATAAGCATGAACAACAGGAATAATATTTAGTTCACTATACTCATTAAGAAACTTATACCATTCATCAAACCCATCATCTTCATTAAGCAAAGTCTCAATTTGATAGTTCATCAAATCTGGGTGCGAAGTTAAGTCAAGAATAAATCTGTTTTTCCCTACTATCGTTGATAGTTTCTCGATGCTACGATTTACATCACCATGGGGGACTATTTTTGTTTTACGAGATTTGGTTAATTCAAATAATGGAATAACAGATGACTTGATTTCCTCTGAAAGGGTTTCATAACCACGCAACTCAGCATTAGTTGTTTTTATAATAGGAATGTACATATTAAAGTAAGCGCATCCATTTAATTTAATCCATGACCCTCAATGTTTAAATCTTTAGCTCTCATACGAACAGCTAGTGAAGAAACTTCAAAATGTTCAGCAAGTTTTTCCACTGCAGTCGACCGATGATTCATGTAGTTTCTAAATTTGTCTTCAGGCATAAGCAGCTCGGCGGCAAATTTATTTGCATCTAATTCAATGGTCGACCAATTATTAGATCGAAAAAGAATCTTATCGATGAATTCATTCTGGTCATTACTATGTAAGATAAAATGTCCTATTTCATGAGCTATTGTAAATCTTTGTCTCCTGGGATGTTGTAGTCCATTTACAGTAATTACCCATTGATTATTTATTTTGCGAAGGTGACCAGAAATATCATCGGCAAGAGCCTCGCTTTTTATTTTAATACCAAGTGCTCTAGCTAAATCTTTAATGTCTAGTGGTTCAGTCCGTATATTTAAAGATTCCGCTTTCTTAATGAGTTCACTCGCTGAAACATTATTTTTATTCGAAAATTTGTTTCTACTTAAAGAGCTTTTCTTGGATTTTTTTCTTACGATTGCCATATAATTTTAACTCAAATAATAAATAGACTAAGCCTGAAGATTCATCTCTTCACCCTCTTCATCTGCATCATCCGATTCTGCGAGCTTTGATTCAATGTTTTCAATTCTCATGATTAGCTCATTGAATTTAGTCTCTATATCGTCAATATCTTCAAATTTTGATGTTGAGTCTTCATAAAGTTGCTTTAAAGAGCTTTTAACAGATTTTAATGATTCATCAATATATTTTATATTCTCATCATTAAATCGTTTAGATTCTAAATAGGTTGTTGCCGTTTTTTCTGCTGCCATTTTTGATGCTTCTTCAGCTTTTTCAGTAGAAAAGGCTTTAACATACATGAATGCAATTACTCCAAGAATACCGACAAGAGTAACTAATATATTTATTACTGATTCATAATAACTAGAAAGATCTGAAATAATAGACTCTGCTCGTATAACGTGCCCATTATCAATAAGTTCAATTAAATGAAATCTTTCAGATGGGCTAAGTGATTGTTTACTAGTGCCAAAAAAAACACCGTTAATAGATGATATGCTTTCTTGAAATGAGGTGCTAAATATTACAAAAAAACAAAAAAGGAAAAGCAGTGTTCCAAGGAAACATCCTAGGAAGACGGTCAAATAAAATATATATGAAGATTTTTTTTCTTTAGTCACCAGACGTTTGATTCTCGACTGTATAAATTTAATTAATATCGTAGAGTATATGTAGTGCTTGATTATAAGTCTGTTTTTGCAAAGTATCACTCAGTTAAGTCACTTTATATGTAAATGGCCCCGAAGGGCCATCTGTTTATTTGGTTAATCATCCTTGATTCGTCCTTTTATCAAGTTATTAGTGATTATGCTTCTATAGATTCGCGCAATTTTTTCATTGCGTTGTTTTCTATCTGCCGTATCCGTTCTGCGGAGACATCATGTATTGCCGCTAGGTCATGCAGAGTTGCTTTTTCTTCGGCTAACCAGCGTTTAGCGATGATGTCTTTACTGCGGTCATCCAGTAATGCCAATGCTCTATGTAATGACTCCTGGCTTTCATCATCTAACTGTGCGGTTTCGATTAACTCTTCCGGGCCAGCGCTTTTGTTTTCGAGATAATAAGCAGGTGCGTAAACTGATTCATTATCATCGTCGTCACTCATGCCATCGAACGCCGCATCGTAATTACTCATGCGTTTTTCCATTTCCATGACTTCACTTGGTTTAACCCCAAGGTCTTTTGCAACGGCGTCGACTTCGCTTTGGTTTAACCAGCCTAAACGTTTT
>JBFIIJ010000115.1:0-7121 GCA_041601315.1 Gammaproteobacteria bacterium | reverse complement strand
GTCAGCTGTAATTCATATAATTCTTTTTTAGCAACACCGATCTGGCCTTTACCACCATCAATCAAGATTAAATCCGGTAAACTTGCATTTTCTTTAACCAAACGTGTGTATCGTCTTCTTATTACCTGACTCATTGCTGCATAATCATCACCTTCAGTTATATTTTCTATATTGAATTGACGATACTTTGAATTCACTGGCCCATCTGGGCCAAACACGACACAAGAGCCAACGGTCGCCTCGCCTTGCGTATGACTGATATCAAAACACTCCATATGTTCTATTGGCTCTTTAAACGACAATAATTTTTGTAAGGCATCAAAACGTTTATGCTGACTCTTATTACTGGCTATTCTTTGTTTTATTGTAAGATCAACATTTTCTTTCGCCATTGATAACCACTTCAAGCGTTCCCCTCTTACATTCGCTTTTAGTTTTATTTTCTTTCCTGCTTTTTCTGATATAACTGATTCAATTAAATCAATGTCTTCAAAATCATGGCTAAGTAATATTTCAGTAGGTATTTTTTGTTGCGAATGTTCGTTTAAATAAAACTGGCTTAAAAATGCTCTGACCAAATCTGATTCAGATTGCTCTTCACTATTTTTAGGATAAAAATTTCGATTGCCGAGATTAAGTCCTGCACGAATAAAAACCAACTGTATGCAAGCTTGATTAGCGTTGATAGCACAGGCAATAATATCAATATCACCACCTTCAGAAGTAATATGTTGTTTTTCCTGCACATGACGCAAAGAACGAATTTGATCACGAAGTCTTGCCGCCACTTCAAACTCTAATGCATCAGACGCTTCTTGCATTGGCTCAGTCAATGCTTTAATAACATCTTCATTTTTCCCTTCTAAAAATAATGTTGCATGGTTAATGTCACGTTGATACTGCTCTTCTGATATATAACCGACACATGGCGCTGTGCATCGTTTAATTTGATATTGCAAGCAAGGTCGAGAACGATTAGCAAACACACTATCTTCACATGAACGAACTAAAAATAATTTTTGTATCAAGTTTAATGTACTTCTAACTGATCCTGCGCCAGGATAAGGCCCAAAGAATTTACCTTTGCCTTTTAATGCGCCGCGATGATAACGAAAGTGCGGATACTTATGATCTGTTGATAAATAAAGATAAGGATAACTTTTGTCATCCCGAAATAGAATATTGTATCGAGGCTTGTAACTTTTAATTAAATTATTTTCGAGTATCAGTGCTTCATTTTCTGTATGCGTTATCGTTACTTCAATATTTTCAATCTGCTTAACCATGACAGTTGTTTTTGGTGAGTCAGACTGACTGCTTTTAAAGTAACTCGAAACACGTTTCTTTAGGTTTTTTGCTTTACCTACATAAATAACCTTACCTTCTTCATCCTGCATGCAATAAACACCTGGACGACTGGTCAGGTTTTTAAGGAATGACTTTGAATCGAACGACATGACGAAATTATAATTTCAATTCAGAACGAATTTGCTTAAACACATCACTAAACATTTCTTGTGTTAAACGCTTAGTGTTCGTGTTGTAACGACTGCAATGATAGGAATCGATAATTTGCCTACCATCATCAAGCTTATGAGCTTTGCTATGAATAAAAGGATAGTCAGTTTGCTTTAAACCTAATGCCTTAATGACTGCTTTATGTGAAATAAGACCCAAACAAAGAATCACTGCTTTCTTATCTATCGTTTTTAATTCTTCATGTAAGTAAGCGTTACAAGTATTTATTTCTTCGCCAACAGGTTTGTTTTCCGGGGGCAAACATTTCACAGCATTAGTAATTCGTGCATGCTTTAATTTCAAACCATCATTCAAATCCGTTGATATTGGCTTATTACTAAATCCATGTTGATACAGCATCTCATAAAGAATAATGCCAGCATGATCACCAGTGAATGGTCTGCCAGTAGCATTAGCGCCATGCATGCCAGGCGCAAGTCCGACAATCAGTAATTTTGGTTTAGCTACGCCAAACGGTGGAACCGGTCTCGCATGGTATTCAGGGTATTTTTCTTTGTTCTCTACCAGAAAACGACTTAATCGAGGACAAGCCGTACAGTTGAGATCAAATACAGCGGTATTTAATGACATAGATTTATTTTACGTTACCAAGCAAGATTTGTCGGCACTTCTGTTTTATTTTCTTTGTGTCGGTAATGAGAGCTAGCTTGATACACTTCTTTGCGTATGCGGTTCAATTCTCCGATGGGACGATGTGCTTCTATTGCATTCCATGGCGAAAATGACAAATTCTCACAAAACGACTGTTGTTCTTCTGTATCGAATTGTTGAGCAGGGATCGTTATTTTAGCAAGTGTTATGTATGGCGAATTTGATTCTTTCCATTCGATACTGGGATCTTCAATGGGCATATATTGATCCGCATTTTGCAATTGCACCATAAAGTTAAAACACGCCGCCCCTGCTTCCAATTCTTTCGCCATGGTTATTCGTAAAAAATCAGGGTCAGTTTTATCTTTTTTACTTTCTACCTCAGTTACTGAACAAGATTGTGCAGAGAATTTAATATTGTGAGTACCAAGTTTATACGCAGTATTACTAAAATATTGAGTCGACAAGGGACTTTCTGGCGCATTTTTCAATGTCGCTAATCCATGAAACAATTCTCTTATATTCCATTTAAATGGATTCATTCCTGAAAAGAAATATAAAATCTTATTATCACTTTCGACAAACCGATTGTAATCTTCAACATTAGCCGCAAAAAACACCGGCGCATCATGCATTAAAAACTCTTGCGTATCCGAAGCGCCTACTACTTTTATTAATTTATCGTCGTAAATATTAAATAACTTAATCGCCATGCCATGTGCATCTTTATCTGCATCATGATTATTTTTCATGCTTGATCTGCCGTTAGAAAAGCGTATCCAGCTTTTGTATCTTTTCCCAGGGCTATGAAAAACACCTTGTTGAAGATCAGGCTGAATATCTTCGTTGACATCAAAGTATGCTTTTACACAAGCATGTCCTTTAGAATGTGCGCCCCGTGCGACATAGTCTGTTTTATTTTCTTCAACGACTTTTATAAAGTTTTTTACTGAGCGTTGAATCTGTGCAGTTTCATCCTGACGAAATATTTCATCAGTCGTGACAGGTGCATTACTGTGAAAATGATAAAAAATGAAAAGAGCAATTAAAATAAAAATAAATGCAAAAAACTTCATAGTCATAAAGTTTTCATATATTCAACTAATGCCCATATCTCATCTTCAGTAAAAGAATCTGTACCATACTCACCTGTTCCATATTCATGGCCTGAGTTACTGTTACCCTTCAATGATGTATCAAACAAAAAAGATCCTGGACGTTCTTCGTCAACATAGCCTACTTTAACCGGGTCAAATTCCCATGAACCGATATAAAATGATTTTGACCTTTTATCGGCAGGTAATAACAATTCATATAAATTAGGTACCGAACCATTATGTAAATAAGGACCTCCTGTCCATATTCCGTTCATTGGTCTGGCTTTATAGGCCAATAAAGCCTTGTCTGAAACTTCCTGTCCACGTGCAATAATTTCACCATCAACATATTTTGGCGGATGTATTTCTTCTGGATGTCCTGCATTTTTAGAATCTTTAATTGCCAAATAACTCTGCAGCGGGTTATTTTTCAATACACCACCCATTAAATTATTAGTAATGTAAAGCGCGGGGGCTTCCTCTCCCATGACTTCTCCAACAGCATAGAAACGTGGTCGTCCCTCAAAGATGCCTGTCTTACCAGTATGTTCTAAAGCATTTCGCGCCATCCATGGATCAGTTTGTATTGCATCAAGCGTACTCATACGTGCTTTAATTTTCCGATTCGGATCAGTGCGATCAATATCCTGATGACAACTCAAACAATGTCTTTCATAAAGCACCCTGCCCGTTTTGGCTTTTTCCATATTTATTTTTGGAAAGAAATTCGGCCAAAGCGGAGAATGCAAGGTCGCTACTTTCTTTTCTATCGCTCTAAGATTACTTGCTTCAACAGAAGAAGGATAACCACCATCAAAATAAAACAACCATTTTTTAGTTTGTGGTTCAACATCACCAAATACGCCGATGACTTCCCCAATATTGCGAGCTAAAGCACCTATATATGAATTTGATTGGGAACCATCCCATTCAACATAATCATGTTGCGGCGTATCCCAAAGATACGGATAGCTTGTTGGCGCATCTGGCGGATTAAAATTATCTTTTACACCAGTCAATGACAAGGCTTTGTTAAGTATGGATCCAAAAGCATCAAGACGAGAATAACCATAGGCGACATCAGTGTGATTCATTCGATTATTTTCTTTACGTGCAGAATAAGACTTATCAAACTCTTCTTTTAGTTTTATTTTTTTTATTTCAGATGTGTTTTTGCCTAACACTCTTTTCTCAAAACGAGCATATTTATTTTTATCACTTAATGTTGATTTCATGGATGATTCAATCGCTATTCGAAATTGCGCCAAATCAATCATGCTTTGCCCGCCATCAATTCGAATAAACCTATCCTTATATTTTATTTGTTGTGTATGGCATGCGGCACAAGTTAAACCAACATAATCATCATTCCGTGAAAAACCTATGGGCAAGCCATCAGGATTACTTTTACTTTTCTTAGTTGGCAAAAAACCTAAATTCAGTAAATTAAAAGAATCACTTAATAAATTTTTATTGCCAGCCTGTTCAAGATTAATAAAAATTCGATAAGGCATTAAACGCGAACCCTGATCAATAAAATAAAACCATTCCCGATCAGCTTCATCCCAGTTCTGTTCTAGATAAACTAATTCATCCAAAAGCATGGCTTGTTTATCTTGAACTTCTGAAGCGCACACTACGCTGCCAATAAAACTGATGAAGACAAACAATAGGGTCTTATATTGATTCATCATTTCCTAGTCCCTAATAAGTAACGCGTTTAACAAGTTGTCTTGAAAACTTACATTGCCAGTCAAGCTATTATGTTTTTCACACAAAAAGACAATATGATCTAATGGAAAAAAAGAATATTTATGTCTAGCTACACTTGGATCCAAAACAGAACGGCCCATTAATGATGCTTTTGTAACTGAACCATCTCCCGGTTCCATTAACAATTCATTGTAATCAATATCTGCTGCCGGGTTCATTATTTCATCCGGATACATTCTGATTAAAGATTCTCCTGCAACTTCTTCAACAACAATTCTTGCCGGTGTTAAATGACAATCTCCACCGAAGACAATTAGTAATGGATGTTCTTCTGGTAATGGAACGGTTAATGACCAGGCAAAGCGTCTTGCCCTCTCCAGAGATTTATCAAAAAATTGCTCCAGAGTTTGTAAATGCTTTTCCGCTTCTTCTTTATTAGCAAACTCACTTTTTATTCTGGCTCTGACTTCCGGATTAAAAATGGCCCATTGAAAACTACGCCAGATATTGATATCAAATAAATCACGATCTAATGGCTTACCTTCAGCAGTTACTATCCAGTTATTTAATGGATGTGGAAACAAATGATACAAACTCGGCATCGTCATTAGAGTTTCAGGATTAATCCGTTTTAATCCTAATTGAATTCCGCTAATAAATCCGTTCATCATCTTTACAGAACCGAGATTCGGAGTGCCTAGTAAAATAACGCGGCGTACACGTTCTCCACCATACATGTTAACGGGAAATTCATTATCGTTAGTCACATCAACACGTCCGTAACGCATAAAATAACGTGTTATTAAACCACCCATACTATGAGCAACAATATCTACTTTAAGATCAGGATTTCCATAGTCTTCTCGTATCTGGTCAACCATGTCAGCCAATTTACTTGCACTAACAACATTATCCTGTCGCCAATCGTAAACAAAGGTATATAAGTTTTTCTGATTTGGATTAATCTTTTGACCGAGTTCAACGCTTGTATAACCACCATATTCCGTCAACGTTTTTATAATGTTGCCGTAAAAGTCTTTGCCTATGATGTCGCCAGCTAATTCGTATGCTTCATAGACATTAGGTTGAATTTCTAATGTTTTCGGATCAATTTGCAAAGTCAGATGACGATACTCATCAAACAATAATTTCCAGGGCGAACTAAACCAACCTTCCATTCCTGTTTCTTTATCTCTAAGTTTGCTTCCCAAGACACCATGAACAAAAATTACAGGTGGTTGATCGGTAACCATTTTACTCTCGAGAAACAAACGTTTGAGATTAGGTTTTTGTTCGAAATGTCCTAAAATAAAATAAAGAGAGACTATAATTGCTGTTATTAGCGAGACTAAAACAGTTCGATTAAAAATAATTTTTAGAAGGCGGGAGACCATTTTAAAATTAATTGTCATAGTTCATAGTGATTTAATCTAATGATAGAGTTTATTTACTACTAAAGTTCATTTTTCATCACCTTAATATAGATATATTAATATAATTAGTACTGAAATATTTATGGCATAAAAATGCAAAAACTATATTTAAAACAATTACTTTTCACCATCCTGCTAATAACATCTACATCGTGTAAGCATGTGCCGATTTCACCTCCAGGAGAACTTTCAGATCCCAGTTTAAACGAAATTGCCATGATAAGAGCTGATCCGCACTGGGGTGCGTTAGTAATTTATAACCCGAATACGTGTAAGGAAATAGGACTAGCTTGCGGTTTTTTCCGTCTGCACGCTTATGCTCATAATCATCTGAACCATACCCTGCTTGCTGAACCCTCTGCCTATCCTGTTTCACAGGAAAATCAAGCAGACTGTTGGGCGGCTATGTATGGAAAGGCTAATGAGATTCAGGCTGCAGTAATACTTTTGCTAGATAAAGATAGAAATCCGCAATGGAAGATACATGGAGATTCGGTTAAACGCGCTGAAAATATAAAAGCTTGTGCAATACAAGCTGGAAAGTGGATAACCGATTAAGAATGACTGACTGTTAAAACCTGATTCAAACAAATTTTTAACAGTCAGAAAGATATTAGGAATATATTAAAAGATTTTATAGTGGGACAGCTTCTGCTTGTTTGACTTCCTTTTTTGGTATTTCTAACGTTTTGAACTCGTGACCACATTTTTTCTGAATTGAAGCTACTTCTAAAGCTTCGTACTCACC
>JBFIIJ010000114.1:0-7142 GCA_041601315.1 Gammaproteobacteria bacterium | reverse complement strand
TTAATTTACTTAAAAGTAACTTTATCTTATTGATTTTAATTGATTATTTTAATAATTATTTTCCTTGGCACGCTGCTTGCGCTATCTAAGAATACTTAACTTAGGAGAAAGTTTGTGTTTTTGAAGGAATTATTAACAATAGATCAAAAAGAAAAAGCCCTTCTTTGGGAAATTTTTCTTTATGAAAAGATGCTCGATGATAATGAAGTAATGTTGCTACAAGATTTGGCTTTTTACGAAGAAAAAATTCGCTCTATAGGAAATGCACAATCACCTATCGAGATTGGTTTACTAACGCTCTATATGAAACATATTAAAAATATAAGATCGTTACTGCTTAGTCTTCAAAATGATAGACATGAAACCTTGAATAAGCAGATAGAGGATTTATCAACAAACCAAACATCCGAATCTTGAAATTATTCGGCTAATTTTTCCTGTAAGTTAAATGCCAGGTCACTCAGCTTTTGACTCGCTAAAGGAGAAATTTTTCCAAAACTAACAACTTCCCAACCTTTGTAGCGCGACTTTTCTGCATGCTTTGCAGATTTCTCATACTGCTCTTGTTTAAGCGCCGACCAAATCAGAAAATCAGCCGTATCAAAAAATACTATTTTACGTGAGTCAGTTATCGCCGCTGGCTGACCTTTAAAATTATAAAAAGCAGATATATTTTCTATCTTGCTATGATATTGCCATAACATCTTGCTTAAACGTTCGAATAGAGACGCTTTCAACTCATCATTAGTAGACAATGTTAGTTCAATGAAATTATCTAACCTTGATACATTTTCTAATTGTGAAAGATATGCAGTAATTACTGTTTTATTTGTTGGCGACAATACGGGTTGTTGAATAAATTTTTCAATGAGTTCGGCATTTATACCTATTCTGGAAAGCCATTCACTATTATGTTGATTCAATTCTGCGAGAGATCTGTTTTTTATTAGATATTTTATTTTCAAATCCATCTCATCAACATTTGCTACATCATTACTTAAACCAACACCCGCAGAAACTTTTCCGGACGACCGCGCATGTGCAACAGTGTTCAGGAATGACTGGACTCTCGTATTGTTGGTATACATATCCAGTCCAAGTTGAAATGCAATGTTACGTTTATGCGTTGCTGTAGTCGGATCTTTTGGTTCATAAGATGCCTGTTTATTCGATTGATAAACAAAAGCATCTTCACCAGCAAGAGTTGCATTAAGATTGTCGGCTAATTGTCCGGCTAAATTTGATGCTGAGTTCAATGGTCTGGTAATTAAATCAACAGCAGAATCACCAGAAATCTGAAGCTGACTACGCAACTCGCCGGAGAACTCATCGTCTTCTTGCTCATACGTATTGATAGCACGTGATATCGTTTTAATTTCATTCACTCGCTTCTTTAATAAAGCGAGTGAATGAATATCATAATGTCCAATATCCGACTCAATAATAAAATGATAATAATCGTTATTGAGATCAACTGACTCAACTCTATGATAAGTAGAAGACAGGTATTCTGAAGATAAGACGCTATTACTATTAACAACAGGGTAAGTTTCATTACCATCAGCTGTAACTATCGATGAAGATATGAACAGGCTTATATAAAATACTGATTTAATATGATTTTTAATCATCATTAGATTATTAAGTAATAGGCTTATAAAATATGCTATTAGATTTTACCGTCTAGTCCCATTTGATAGTATTTATGAACAATCTCTTCCTGATTTTCTAACAACCAGTCAATATCAGGTTCATTATTCATTGCTTTATGGATTGCCATAGCTGTTGCTTTACGATGAATATCGAAAAGTATTTTATGATCCAGATCATCAGCAGTAGCAACTAATGGATTCAACCAAACTGAAACAATGATACCCAAATCATTTGCTTTTTCTTTTGGAATGTCACCATTCCTAACGGCATCAAGCACACCATTTGCAATTGCACCTTGCACTGTTCCCATAAGAATATTGGTATATCGCTCTTTATTAACCGTTACTTTACTAACCATCAGTGTTGCAGGCTTAACCATAATGTCCGTATTCATGATTGCTAATACTCGTGAATGACCTTTAACCTGATCACCTATCAAAGTTGCAAATGCATTTCCTACTGGTCCATCAAGTTCGCCAATAACGACTTCGGGTTCTGCAGCTGTTCCAGGAGGGCCACCGGCAACTAAAGCTTCGCCAACACGCATAACGATACGTTCACTCATAATTTAATACTCCTTAACTATTTATAGAAATTATTTATTGAAAAAATGAAAGGTAAAACCGAAGTAAATTTAACTAATTATTTACTTAGTTGTTTTGAAATATCATCAAGTAGATTAGCATTTGCACTGGCTGCATTCTTCTTGGCTTCTGCCGCTTTTAATTTAATGCGTTTCATCATATCTGCCTGCATCTGTACTTGAGTAATCGAAGCCGCCTCTTCTTCCTGTTCATCTTCAAACGCCTCTAAATCTCCCTCTATTTGAGCACGCAGCGCTTCTTCTTGTTTTTTCTTCTTAATCAAATCTTCTTCATTCAACTGCTTAGCCGACTCGGTTAACTTCTCTCTGTGCTTAGCATCTTCAATTTCACGTTCAGCTTCGACTGCCTTTTCTTCCGCTGCCTGAATCTCTGTTTCCAACTGAGCACGCTGTTCCTTGGTATTAGTCGAATCCATTTGTTTTTCTTTCAAAACTTTCGACTCTTCCAAAGCTTCTTGCTTAATTTTTTCAGCTTCCTGTTTGGCTTGCTGAATTTGCTTCATCGCTTCCTGAATTTTCTTAGCTTCTACTTCGAGCTTCTCACGTTCAGCTTTTAACTTCGCTTCTTCTTCTGTGCGAGTCTTGTCATGAGACATTTTGTATTCTTCAATTATTTTTGCTGCTTCTTCCTTTGCTGCTGCGCGCATAGCTTCAGTAGCCGCTTTTTCTTTTTGTAATTCTTCGAATTCTTTTGAATTACGCTCATACTGTTCAGCCAGTTTTTTACGTTCTTCATCTATCTGCGCTTTAGCTTCAGCCTGCAACTGCCTTTCCTTTTCATCATCTTCCAGTCGTTTCTTTTCTGCTTCTTCTTCCAATCGTTTTTTTGAAGCTTCAACTTCTTCCAATTGTTTTTTAGAAGCCTCAGCTTCTTCTTTTAATTTTTTGGCTTCTTCTATTTGCTTTCTTGCAGCCTCTGCCTGTTGTTCCAGTTTTTCACGCTCTTTGCGAATATTTTCTTCTGCGGCTTCTTTTGCTTTCTGCAACTTTTCCATGTCCTCAGCATTCTTGTTATAAATATCTTCTAATTTTTTCTTTTCCAGTTGCATTTGCTTATCAGACTCTTCTTTCATTTTTTGGAGTCTAGCTTCTTCCTGTTCAGCACTCTTTTTTGCCTCAGCCTCAGCCAACTTTCTTTGCTGCTCGATTTTTATTCTTTGTTCTTCTAACTTTTTCTTGTTCTCTTCATGTTCCTTTTTCTTTGCCTCGTCAGAAACAGCTTTTGGCGCAACAACTTCTGCTGAAACATCAGGTTTGGGAACGGTATCCACTTTAGGTTCTTGCTTGACTGGTTCAGGTTTAGGTTCAGGCGCTTTTGGCACCACTGTCTGTACACCAATCGCTTCCGGGTTATTAACTAAACCACCTTCCAAATAGGTTACATCGAAACCACGTTCCGCCAATAAGAATGTTCCCGTTGAACTACGTCCACCGGAATCACAATAAAGAATGTAAATTAGTGAAGGGTCAAGTTTATCAATTTGCAATCGCAACGAATTTAGAGGGTAATTAATACTACCTTCAATTGATGATTCTTTATGTTCATTTGGAAATCGTACATCTAACCACTTCGCGCTTCCTTCATTAACCAATGCTTCAGCTTCATCAAATTTTAGTGATTGTAGAGTTGGATTTTTAACCAATTCGACAAAAGTATCTTTTGCCAATTGCATCAGAACACCATTAGTAAGCATCGTAATGGTTGCGTTACGAGTTGATTCAGAGATTAGCGCCTCTTCACCAAAACTGTCTCCCACTTTAAGTTCAGCCAGTTTGATATCTTTACTTTGTGGCGATGGCTTACGGGATACTGCACAACGACCTTCTGAGATAATATAATAATGTTCTCCAGGATCGCCTTGTTTAATCACCACGTCACCTGCTTTGAACTCAATAGGTTCTAGCAAGGCAAATAGTTGATGAATGTTAGCCGTAGGTATACGAGAGAATAATTCTGACTGCAACATCATTGTCATCCAGTCGGTATCATCGTCAACACCATCAACTTCATCGACCTCGATTACCGTTCCGCCACCTGATAAGGCTGGATTTAATGTGCTTTCCTGTGCCAGTAACATCAGTTGATCGAGGTTCTTACGTTCAATTAGCAGAACCTTTATTTCGGTCTTGGCTTTTACAGAAAATTGTCGTGGCTGTAATTGAGCCAGTGCATATTTAGCGCGGTCACTGGTGCTTTGGATGACGCTATCGAGCTGGTTATTTTGCTGTAACTCAACCTCGCCTTCGAGTAAATAATAAGAATAATCGTCCTTATCGCCTTGTTTGAAAAGGAATCTTGATTTTTTAACTTCTAATATCTGGGCACGCTGCAGCAATTTCGTCTGGAGATTAGGCGGCAATTCATTTATAGGTATTAGCTCTTCAATCCGCTTTCGGAGCTGATCATTTGCGTCTGACATTGTTTTTTAAAATTATTTCAGGTAGTTGCTATTATTATTTTTGGTCAATCCGGACCAAAACCTCATTCACATTTTAGACCGAAATTGACAGGATTTCAGCTAGTCTGAGTATTACATGATAAGCTTTGATTGTCAGCCAGACAGTCGATAATTGACTCATGATTTTACTACTGAGCGCATAACAATTAGGCCTTCTTATAATCATGCTATACGAGCTATTTAACCCGGAAAATACATTAAAACTGGACTACCGAATTCTGCTAACTGTAGGCACACTGATATTTTTGAGTCTGATACTCTTAATATTGGCTCTCAAACGCCTTATTCGTGGAAAACCCTTCTCAGCCAGCATACAAGGTCTATCTGGATTATCTCTTTGTCTAGCTAGCTTATTATGTCTATCTATCGCGGCAAATCTATATAGTTACGACCGTTTGACTCACGAACAGCTTATTGCCGAGTTGAGATTTAGTCAGATTGATAATCAACAATTCGAAGTCGAAATTTCCTACCAAAATGCTCAAAAAACAGATGCTTTTTTACTTTATGGCGATGAGTGGCAAATGGATGCCCGCATTATTAAATGGCATGGCTGGGCACAATTATTGGGTTTGAACGCTCAGTACCGTTTAGAAAGAATCAGTGGCCGTTATAGCGATATTGATGAAGAACTTGGAAAAAAACGAACCGTCTATGCACTTGGTTCGAAAGATGAAATTGATTACTGGAAATTAATTAATAAATATAAAAAATGGTTACCGTGGGTCGATGCTTATTATGGTAGCGCCACTTACTTACCCATGTCAGACAACGCTGCTTATTTAGTATCATTAACACAAACCGGTTTAATTGCTCGGCCAAATGATTCCAATACTGGAGAAAAAAACAAACTTTGGTAAATCAAAAGATAATACTAATACAAACACCTTCTTCGTCTTTCAAATTACTTGCAGAAATTTTCCCACCATGAAATTCAGCAATTAACTTAGCGACGAATAGTCCTAAGCCGAGATGTGGGCCGGCATCTGAGCGTTCACTACGGACAGAGATCATTGAGTTAAATAATCCATCAATCATATCTTCCGGTAAACGAGAGCCTGAATTGACAACCTGAATTTCTATTGCATCAGATTTATCGATTAAATTGATTAAAATTTCTTTATCCGCATGAGAGAAATCAACAGCGTTCGAAATGAGCTTATCAAGCATTTGGAAAAACAAATCTTTGTTAAGATTAATATTTAGTTTTGTTTCAGGAATTATTAATTTAAATTTTTGATCCGGATATGCCAAGCGATACCCCTCTACACATTGTTGCAAAAAATCATTAAGACTTGTTTCTTGCTTGTCAGATTCTTGCAACGCCTGTTCCAGTCGCGCTGCTTCACTTAATCGTGTTAATAATGTTTGCAAACGTTGCAGCCCCGTATCAGCGGCCTGAAGTATTTCTTTACGACTCGCTTCATCCTGCTCGGTTTGCAATCTATCTAAAGACGATTTAACAATGGCCATCGGCGTTCGGAGTTCATGCGACAAACGACTGGCCATACCTTCAAGATAAATATGATACTGTTGTAAACGTTCGAGCATATTGCCGAAGCTCCGCGATAATTCACCAATTTCATCGCTGGAATGGCTAACCGAAATTTTACCTTTGACCTTTCCATACTCATCTATGGCTTCTGTTGTTTCACGATTTAGTTTAATCAGTCGTGAAGATAAACGACTTGCAAAAAGTAAAAGCAAAAAGACAATGACAAAGAAGATAAATAAAGTTTTGTTAAATAATCCCGCCAAAACCTGTCGTTGCATAATTTGAATATTATTTGTGCTTTCTTCTATAACAACTGCACCAATGACTTTATTATCAAACCAAACCGGTGTTGCCGCTGATACTATAACGGCTTTGCTATCTGGTGATGAACGCCAACGTGTCTGTGTATTACCGGACAAGGCATCTTTAACCTCGGGACCTTGTAAACGTGAAGCGCCAGCAAGATCATCTTTAAAATGATCATAAGCGGGCGGTAATAATAATGTATAAATAATGTTAAACGCATTATCAGGAAATACGCGATTCAAACTACCATCACTTGCAAGCACTTGCGCTGATTTATCCAGTACCCAAATACGACGTCCTTCACTACGGCCTTGCATAGAAATTATTGTTTCAATCCTTCTCGATGAACTAATAACTCTTCCAGGCTCATTGTGAACTGTCTTTCCATATGTACTAATAGAACTCTTTTTTGTTTTATCTATATCATTTAAAACAAAACCTAAACGTTCACCAATTAAATAAGCCGGAATTTTTATCTCAAGATTGTATCCAGCCTCTGTTTCTTGCCAAACGGCAGAAGTGTTGGTCAGATTTTTTTTATTGAGCACTTCTACACCATACGCATCAAGCTCTTCTTCATAACGAAACGGACGAATTAATCCAGGGCCACTCGGTGCAATGTAAT
>JBFIIJ010000113.1:0-7184 GCA_041601315.1 Gammaproteobacteria bacterium | reverse complement strand
CACCATACCTGATGTTTTAGAAGCAGCACGAGATGTTTATGGTTATGAATTCATCAGTACTGCGTATGGTTTTCAAGTTTTACCCGGAAGGCTACGCGCACGTATATATCAAATAAATTATTTAAATATAGAACGTTCTGGAAGTTCACAAACTTCAGTTAGTTCGGGATCATTAACGCAAAATGAGGGTACCACTAATGAAGATGGAACGACTTCATCTGGAGGAGGGGTCGCCGGCACAGAAATACGTACTGAACAGAACTTAACTTCGTTTTGGACAGAATTACAAGATTCCGTTGGTGCCATTGTTGGGTCGGGAGAAGGACGAAGTGTTGTTGTTAATCCACAATCGGGTGTTGTTGTTGTACGTGCACTCCCAAACGAATTAAGAGAAGTTGAAGCATATTTACAAGCGACACAACTAATTGTGCAAAGACAAGTGATACTCGAAGCAAAATTTATTGAAGTTAGATTAAATGAGAATTATCAATCTGGCATTAATTGGGGCTCATTGTTAACACCTGGAAATAATTCAATTACTGCAGCACAAATAGGAGGAGGAAGTGTATTAGTGAATGAGGCCGGGGTTAGTGGAATATCTGGCAATACTGGAAATCTTGATCCGGTAAATTTCTCAGCGATATCTGGTGCGGCAGCAGAAGCTTTTGGAGGTATGTTTTCACTTGCCGTAAATTTAGGTGATTTCACGGCATTTATTGAACTATTGAAAACACAAGGTAATGTTCAGGTTCTTTCAAGTCCTCGTGTGGCTACAATGAATAATCAAAAGGCGGTAATAAAAGTAGGTACTGATGAGTATTTTGTTACAGATGTTTCAACAACAACTGCATCGACAACAACAGCAACTAGTTTTAATCCAAACATTGAATTAACTCCTTTCTTTTCAGGCATTGCTCTAGATGTAACGCCACAAATTAGTCAAGAAGATGATGTTACATTACATGTTCATCCATCTATTAGTGAAGTAACGGATCAACAAAAAACAGTAACTGTTGGTAACGTTACGCAGCAATTACCTCTCGCATTAAGTACAGTAAGAGAGTCAGATAGTATTGTTCGTGCTCGTAGTGGCCAAGTAATAGTTATTGGTGGACTAATGCAAGAAACTACAAATGATCAAGATGCAAAGACGCCTTTCTTCGGCGATTTACCTGGCATTGGTGGTTTGTTTAATCATAAAAGACAAGCATCTGTTAAAAGTGAGTTGGTTATTTTATTAAAACCTGTCGTCGTAAAAAGTGCTGATGAATGGAATGACGAATTGTTGAAGTCCAGAGGAAACGTTAAAGAACTACGCGATGTAATGAATGAGCCTCCACCAGATACGTTTTTGGATGACCTTTTTGCAAAAGAAGGGGATTAAATAAATTGAGAAATAATCATGTATTTACAACATTTTAAATTAATCGAGTTACCTTTTAGTATTACCCCTGACACGAGTTTTTTTATGAACCGTGCCGGTTATCAGGATGCTTTGAATGTGCTGACTATTGCTTTACGTAGCGGTGAAGGTTTTGTAAAAGTAACTGGAGAAGTTGGTGTCGGGAAAACAATACTTTGTCGTAAGCTTATGAAAAGTGTCAGTAAAGATTTTGTCATAGCCTACATTCATAATCCTTACATAAAAGCGGATAGTTTACTTTTTGCTATCGCTGATGCTCTATCTGTCAAGTATGCTAATGACGTCTCTCAACATGTATTAATGAAATCGATAACACGCGCCTTGATAAATGTTCATCGTAATGGAAAAAAAGTGCTTGTATGTCTTGATGAAGTTCAGGCTATGCCCGTGCAAACATTAGAGTCTCTTCGTCTTTTAACTAATCTTGAAACAGAAAAACGAAAATTAATTCAGGTCGTTTTATTCGGGCAACCTGAATTGGATATGCTTTTGACTCAGCCATCAGTTCGTCAATTAAAACAGCGCATTACATTTTCCTATCGTCTCTTACCCCTAAATAAAGTTGCAATGTATGCGTATATTCGACATAGATTGCAGATAGCAGGCTGTAATGAAAAACAGTTGTTTACCAAACGTGCATGTGAAGCTATTTATCGACACAGCAATGGAATTCCACGCCTGATAAATATTTTATGCCATAAAGCATTGATATGTGCATATGGTGAGGGTAAAAATAAAGTAAGTCATAAACATATTAATATTGCGGCATTGGATATAGAACATACGAAAATTAATTCAGATTCATGGCTGGCTTCTATAATGCCAAAAGTTCCAAGATGGATATTTGGATCTTTAGCGTTGTTTAGTTTGTTATTTAGCGGTAATTACGTTCATAACCTGTTAGGTATGTAATTATGAGTTTAATAAATAAAATGCTAAAAGATTTAGAAAAGCGAGATGCATTTTTAAATGAAAATGCAGATCAAGTTCTCGATGGACTTTATTCAGCTTATGATCTGGAATTAACAAATAAAAAGAAATCAAATACTTCTTTTGCTTATTCAATTTGTATTATTAGCATTGTATTTATAATTGTCGCGGTCTATTTTTCAATTGGCAAAATATCTAATCAGGTGTTTTTTGAAGATAAAAGTTTCACAGAAAATAAAGAAGATATTGTTCAAGAAAGTATTAAAGAAAATGTTGTTGCAGAAATTGATGTAACTGCAAGTATAAAAAATACTGAAAATAAAAAATATCAATCATTAAAACTGGATGATCAACTTGTTATAAAGAATGAACCTGAATTACTGGTTGAAACAAAGATAAATCGTATTGAATCAATTCAGTTTGAAACAGATAGCTCAAGCATTAACCTTATTATAAAAATGCCGGATGAAATAGACTATCTTGTTTACGGATTAAGTAATCCTGACAGAACCGTTATAGAATTAAAGAATGTCGAACTTGGTTTTCGGCTTGAAGAATTGATGCCGGTTGATCCAATAGTTGCTATACGTTATTCAATTAATGATGAAAAACGATTTAAACTCGTATTAGAATCCAGCATGCCATTAACAATAAGAAAAAGTGTTACAGGTACGTCTGAAAATATTCATGATTTGATAGTTATGATGGAATACCAGTGGCGAGAAAAAGATACGTTCATGCAAGAAAATAGTGAACTAGTAGCGATTGTTGAGGAACAGGTAGAGATAGAGAAGAATAATATATTTAAAGGCGATTTAATAAAAACACCAGTAAGCAGAGACTCAGATGAATATGCAGAAAGATTATTTCAGCAAGCGTATGTTTTTTATAAAAAAGGAAATACCTCAGAAAGTCTAAAAAAACTAAACATGGCGCTTAATCAGGATTCAAGTCATACCAAAGCACGCTCTACACTTGCTTTGATACTTTCTGAAAAAGAACATTATGAATTAGCATATAGTGTGTTGAATGAAGGGTTGATTCAACATCCTGATAATGCTGAATGGACAAAAATGTATGCTCGTTTATTATTGAATGAAGGGAAAACTGTTGAAGCACGTAATATGCTAGAGAAACAAAAACCGGAACTATTTTTGAATACTGAATATTATGCGCTACAAGCTGCGGTGTTACAAAAGTTAAGTGAACACGCAGAAGCTGCAAGAATTTATAGAGACTTATTGCATGTTAATCCACTTAAAGGACTTTGGTGGATGGGTTTAGGAATATCACTGGAGTCTTTAAAACGCTATGACGATGCACTTTACGCCTACCAAAAAGCAACTAATAATGCGTCATTGGCAAAAGATTCTCGTCAATTTATTTTGCAGCGAATTAATCGTCTAAACAACATTTTAGAAGATGAATCCACGTAAAAAAATACGGTTGGGTGATTTATTAGTTAACTCCAAGCTTATTTCTCAAGCTCAGCTGGAACAAGCACTATCAGATCAAAAAAAGAGTGGTCAAAAACTAGGCCGTGTATTGATCAGTGATGGTTATTTGACTGAAGATCAGATGCTTGAAGCACTATCACAACAGTTAAAAATCCCTTTTGTTGATTTATTGCATTATAAATTTAATCCAGACGTTATTAAATTAATTCCAGAAATTCAATCGCGTCGTTTTCGTGCAGTTGCATTAAGCACTGATAATTCTGGCGTGCTTATTGGCATGGCCGATCCGACAAATATTTTTGCCTACGATGAAATATCCCGAATTCTGAATAAACCAATAAAACTCGCTGTTGTTAGAGAAATCGATCTACTTAAAACAATTGATACGGTTTATCGCAAAACTGATCAAATTAGTGGTTTTGCTGAGCAATTAAATGATGAATTAACCGAGAGTGATATTGATCTGGGTGCATTACTTGCTGATGCTGATGTTGCAGAAGCTCCAGTCGTTAAATTACTACATTCCTTGTTTGAAGATGCTATTCAAATAAAAGCTTCTGATATACATATTGAACCTGATGAAAAAGTGATTCGAATTCGCCAACGAGTTGATGGTGTTTTACAAGAACATATTATGGATGAAATTCGAATTGCGCCTGCGCTTGTGCTTAGGTTAAAGCTAATGGCTGGTCTTGATATTTCCGAGAAACGATTGCCTCAAGATGGTCGATTTAGTTTAAAAGTTAAAGAACATAATATTGATGTTCGCTTGTCTACTATGCCAGTGCAGTATGGGGAATCAGTTGTAATGCGTTTACTTGATCAAACTGGTGGTACGTTGGATTTAAATACTATAGGTATGCCAAAAAATTTATTAGACCGGTTTGAGACATTGATACATAGGCCACATGGCATGATATTGGTTACTGGTCCAACAGGCAGTGGTAAAACAACAACCTTATATGCCGCATTGCAGACCTTGAATGTGCCAGAAAAGAAAATTATTACAGTTGAAGATCCAGTTGAATATAAATTACCGCGTATTAATCAAGTGCAAGTAAATTCGGATATTGGACTTACCTTTGCTACGGTACTACGTTCTGCCTTACGACAAGATCCTGATATTGTACTGATAGGTGAAATGCGCGATGAAGAAACGGCAGAAATAGCTTTACGTGCTGCAATGACAGGTCATTTGGTTCTTTCTACATTACATACTAATGACGCAGTGAGCACGGTTAATCGTTTATTAGATATGAACATAAAGAGCTACTTATTAGCTTCTGCTTTGCATGCCATTATGGCACAACGACTAGTTAGAAGAGTTTGTGAAAGTTGCGCTCAAGTAGATGAAATAACTGATCAGCAAAAAGCCTGGTTAAATAGTTTTATTAATAAAAAACAATTTAATGTGACCTTTAAAAAAGGGGTTGGTTGTGCACACTGTAATTACACTGGCTATCAGGGGCGGATTGGCGTGTATGAATTACTGGAATTAGATAAAAATCTTTCTGATATTTTAAGTCACGGCGACAGCGGTCATTTTGTAAAAGAAGCAGTTAACTCTAAATATTTTCGACCTCTAAATATGGTTGCATTACAATATGCTGTAGAAGGTATTACTACGATGGATGAAGTCATCAGAATTTCTGCGGATATTGATAGTGTCATTGATAAAGAATTACTCAAAGAAACTGAAGAAGCTGTTCTCTAATGCCTATATTCGCATATAAAGCCAGAAACTCCAGAGGTGGTCTAATTGAAGGAGAGGTAGATGCAGGTACAATCGATGCTGTAGCTACGCAGTTGTTCAACACAGGCATTACCCCAATTGACATAAAAGAAAAAAAAACTGGAGCAGACGGCTCGATATCTGTATCCGAATTATTTGCTAACAAAGCACCTAATCTTGAGGATTTAATATTATTTAGTCGACAGATGTATACGTTGATGCGATCAGGTGTGCCTTTAGTTAAATCCGTAACAGGATTAATTCAGTCGTCAAAAAATATAGTTTTAGTCAAAGCATTAAAAGATGTTCTTACTAATGTTGAATCAGGTCGAGATTTAACCAGTTCACTTGCGCGGCATACTGATATCTTTTCATCTTTATTTCTAAGTATGGTGAAAGTTGGTGAAGAAACTGGACGATTAGATGAATCATTTCTTCGTATTTCTCACTATCTGGAACGTGAAAAAGAAACACGTGAACGGATAAAAGCAGCGATGCGATATCCAATATTTGTCATCATAGCTATAGCTATTGCTATGGCTATTATTAATATTTTTGTGATTCCAGCCTTTGCAGACTTATTTGCAAAAGCAGATGTAGCGTTGCCTTGGCAAACACGTTTGCTTTTAGGTGTATCAGCATTCTTTGTTCAATGGTGGCCAATCATGCTTGCCGGAATAATTGGTTCAATAATCACATTCAGACTATATATCAAGACTGAACTAGGACGCTATAACTGGGACAGGATAAGGCTAAAAATTCCTTTAGTCGGAGACATTATTCATCGAGCTACACTAGCAAGATTTTCCAGAGCTTTTTCTATGTCTCTAGAATCAGGGGTGCCGTTGATACAAGCGATGACAGTTGTATCACGGGCAGTTGATAATGAATATATTGCGGATCATGTGTTAGGTATGCGTAACGGCATTGAACGTGGTGAATCATTGAGTCGAACTGCGGCGCTTTCTGATATGTTTACACCACTTGTGTTACAAATGTTAGCGGTGGGCGAAGAAACAGGACAAGTTGATGAAATGTTAGGTGAAGTGGCAGATTATTATGAACGAGAGGTTGACTATGATATTAAGAATCTTAGTTCATCAATAGAACCTATTATGATTGTTGTAATAGGTGTCATGGTATTAATATTAGCATTGGGTGTATTTTTGCCTATGTGGGATTTGCAGAGTGTAGTTAAATAATGCATCTTGCACACCGTTGGTCGGACAGGAATCTGACTCGTATAGAGTTAGTTATGACTTTGCTGGTTATTGTTATTTTAATAGGATCATCTTCGAGACAGGCACTGATTATTTTTGGGCGAGCTGAAAAAACTCTTGTTGAATCGACTGTAGTTAATATCAATACAGCTTTGCGATACTACACAGTGGCGTTATTGGTGAAGAATGATGTTGAGCGGCTGGCAAATTTAAGAAATCTTAACCCGATGATTTTAATGGCTAGTGAGGTTAGTTTGAATGAATCGTATTCGAATAAATTAAACACGTTCATTAATGAACAATTGTATACATGGTTACCCAGTAATTATTTAGGTGAGTTTGATGATCCGGATTTAAATTTAATTGAAAAAGGTTATTGGTATTTCGATATAAAACAAAAAATGTTGATCTATCGTGTGAAT
>JBFIIJ010000112.1:0-7224 GCA_041601315.1 Gammaproteobacteria bacterium | reverse complement strand
GGCGGCGAATTTTATCGATAGACCCCTATACTGTCAAAATAATATCCAAGATATTTGTTAAATAACTGACTTATTTGATATTTATTTAGATTTAGCCAAAATAAACGACTAATTTACTCATCGGAGAGTCAAAATTAAGGTAAATATCGTACTTGCTTCATCATCTCCCTTTCGGAAAATGCTACTCGAACGTCTTTATTTGGAATTCGATTGTGATTCTCCTGATATAGATGAGACTCAAAAACAGAATGAATCCATAGTAGATTACGTCATTCGCCTGGCTGAAGAAAAAGCCGGGCGGGTTGCCTTAAATCATCCTGATTCAATTATTATAGGCTCAGATCAAGCTTTGGAGTGTGACGGAAAGATTCTAGGTAAACCGCAAAATCATGAAAATGCCAAGAAACAATTGGCAATGATGAGTGGTAAATCATTAGTTTTTTACACCGGTCTATGTGTTTTAAATACAGCAACTAAGATGCTGGAGAAAGATGTCATCAAGTATTACGTCAGTTTTAGAGCTCTGAGTGAGACTGAAATTGAAAATTATTTGAATAAAGAACAACCTTATCAATGTGCTGGCAGTTTTATGTCTGAGAAGCTAGGAATAAGTTTACTTTCAAAAATGAAAGGTGATGATCCGACTTCATTGATTGGATTACCACTAATTCGACTTTGTGAAATGTTAAGAAATCAAGGAGTTACTGTCCCCTAAGCGTTACTGAAGATTTAACCCTTGGCTAATACTATTAAGCATGGTTGCTCCCATTTGTTTTGCAAAGCGATCCAAGAAATATTCTCGCTTTGTGAAATCAACTATATCTTCAGCACCAATAACATCACGAGCAACTTGACTAGCACTGGCTAACTCATCGACCAAGCCGAGTTTAATTCCTTCTTCTCCTGACCAGATTAGTCCAGAGAAAAGTTTTTCGTCATCAATCAGGCGGTCTCCTCGTCCTTCTTTAACAACATCAATAAATTGTTGATGAATTTCACCTAGTAAGCCTTGTATATGTTTGGTTTCATCCTGTTTTAATGGTTGAAACGGATCCATAAAGCCTTTGTTTTCTCCAGCATGCAAAAGTCGGCGTTCAACGCCCACCTTATTCATTGCATCAACAAAACCAAAACCAGCCATAATCACACCTATCGAACCAACAATACTGGCTTTGTTTGCATAAATTTTATCTGCTGCGGCTGCAATGTAATAACCACCAGATGCACAAATATCCGTTATGACAGCATAAAGAGGGATATCAGGATATTTTTCTCTAAGTCGTTTTATTTCATCATTAATATAACCTGCCTGAACAGGACTGCCGCCAGGACTATTGATACGCAAGATAACGCCTTTAGTATTTGCATCTTCAAATGCTTCTCTTAGACCACCTACTATATAGTCTGCTCTTGCTTCAGTATCAGCGGCAATAACACCATTAAGTTCAATTAATGCCGTATGTTGGTCACTACCAAAACTGCTTATTTCAGTATTTTTCACAAGATAGACAAGGAAAAATGACAAAAGATAAAACGCAAATAAGCCTTTGAAAAATATACCCCAACGTCTATTTCGACGTTGTTCATTCAGGACTTCCTTGGCAAGCTCATTGACAAGTGATTGCTCAAAGTTATCTGAATTTGTTTGTTTGGGTGAATCATTCATATCGTATAATTCAATCTTTAAATAATAATGAGTTAAGTGTAACAAACTGCATGAAATTAGAATCAGAAAATTTTTACTGGTTCCAAAAAATCATGAAGAATTAATATTCAGTTCTTCAATAAAACTAATCAAATTATCCTCAAGTGGCGCTTGAATCGTTATTTTTTTCTTAGTTACAGGAGAAATAAAACTTAACGATCTGGCATGTAAAAACATCCGTTTTAATCCCATTTTTTTAAATTCACGATTTAATGTGCGATCACCATATTTTGTATCACCTAAAACAGGATGGCCTATAGATGCACTATGTACTCGAATTTGGTGTGTCCGCCCGGTAATTAAGTCAATATTAACCAGGGAAGCTTTTTCAAAAACGGCATCTCGTATAAAAATTGACGTTGCCTCCTTTCCTCCTTTATCAACTGTGACGATTTTTTCATTAGTAGGATTTTTACTTAATTCACTATTAATCGTTATTTTCTTTTTTTCAAATCGACCCGCTAATAAAGCACAGTATGTTTTCGATATCTCGCCTTTGTTAATAATCTCGTGTAATTGACGTAGCACGGGAATATTTTTAGCCAATATCAAACAGCCTGAAGTATCTTTATCTAACCTATGTACCAGTTCCAGCTTTTCATATTTATCACTTATAGCTCGAAAAGCTTCAATTACACCGTAATCTTGACCACTTCCACTATGCACAACTATTCCTGCCGGTTTGTTAATGATGATTATTCCATCATCTTCAAAAATAATGGAATCGAGCATTTTTTGTTGAAGATAACGCGGTGGTGTATTTGACTTTTCTTCGTCCAAATATACGGGTGGAAGGCGAAGGATATCCCCCGTTTTCAGTTTATAAGTCTGTTTTATTCTTCCTTTATTTACTCGAACTTCGCCTTTTCGTAACATCTGATATACCCGTGATTTTGGTATTTTTCCAAAATAACGCATAAGAAAGTTATCAATTCGTTGTCCCTCATTCTCGTCTGCGATAACTATTTGTTTTGAATTGATTTTTTTTGATGGGTTTTGCTTCATTTTTCTCTCATTTTATTGCTGCAAGCCAACAAGATTGCTATATTAGGCTCTACAAACCTAGGTTTCAGGTTAAGGCCTGTCACAGTTATTGAGCATGCGTCCATCCACAAAAAATAATGCGGCGCTATTCCTTAAGGTTTGGTCACATATTGGCCAGAATGGTAAAACTAAAAATATCATTCAAAGAGAATATTTTAAGACTCAATGAAGTCCTGATTTTTAATATCAGTATATTTTTGCCTAATAGTGACACAGGAGCTGTTCTGTGAATATAACAAAGTAAAGTGTTCGACAATTTCGAGCACATGAAATTAATAACGCAGACACAGGGTTGATATTGCTTAACCCAAACAAATTGAGCAAAAAATAAATATAGTTGCGCTCCCAGCGCACGACAACAAACTAAAGTCGTGCAGCAAAGGTAGAGCGAAACTTTAAGGAATTACAAAATGAAACGTATGCTGATTAACGCAACTCAGCCGGAAGAGGTGCGCGTCGCACTTGTCGATGGTCAACGATTATATGATCTGGACATAGAGTCAACTGCACGTGAGCAGAAAAAAGCTAATATTTACAAAGCACGTGTTATTCGAATTGAACCCAGTCTTGAAGCTGCCTTTGTAGATTATGGTGCAGAACGTCATGGTTTTTTACCTTTCAAAGAAATAGCACGATCCCTGTTTAAAGCAGAACAAACTGACAAACCACGTAGTGGGCGAATCAGTATTAGTGATGCAATCAGTGAAGGACAGGAATTCATTGTTCAAATTGAAAAAGAAGAACGTGGAAACAAAGGTGCTGCATTAAGTACGTTTGTTAGTCTTGCTGGTCGATATCTTGTACTTATGCCAAACAATCCACGTGCTGGCGGTGTCTCTCGACAAATTGAAGGCAGCGATCGTTCTGAAGCAAAAGATGCGATGAGTGGTCTTGAAGTACCTGAAGGTATGGGCTTAATACTTAGAACAGCAGGCATTGGTAAATCTTCTGAAGAATTACAATGGGATTTAAATTACCTGTCACAACTCTGGGCCGCTATAAGTACTGCCGCAAATGAACGCCCTGCACCCTTTCTTGTTTATCAGGAAAGTGATGTCATTATTCGGGCTATTCGTGATTATTTACGAAAAGACATCAATGAAATATGGATTGATGATGCTGAAGTACATAAACGCTGTCATGACTTCATGACTCAGGTCATGCCTCATAATCTCGACAAACTTAAACTTTACAAAGACAGCGACCCTCTTTTTACTCGATATCAAATAGAACATCAGATTGAATCCGCTTTTTCTCGCGAAGTTCGCTTACCATCAGGTGGCGCTCTGATAATTGATCATACAGAAGCTTTAATTTCTATTGATATCAATTCGGCAAGAGCAACAAAAGGAAGTGATATTGAAGAAACTGCGTTGAATACGAATAGAGAAGCAGCAGAAGAAATAGGACGACAACTTCGTCTTCGTGATATTGGTGGCCTTATCGTTATTGATTTTATCGATATGTTAAATACACGTAATCAACGTGAAGTAGAAAATACTATGCGAGAAAGTTTGCGCATGGACAGAGCCCGTGTACAAGTGGGCAGAATCTCTCGTTTTGGTCTTCTGGAAATGTCTCGGCAACGACTTAGACCTTCATTAGGCGAATCCAGTCATATCCCTTGTCCTCGTTGCGACGGACAGGGAACAATTCGTGATGTTGAGTCATTAGCACTTTCAGTTTTACGCATCATCGAAGAAGAAGCAATGAAGGACATGACTGCGAAAATAGTTGTTCGCGTTCCCGTTGATGCAGCTACATTTCTATTAAATGAAAAACGACAAGCAATAAGTGAAGTCCAACATCGATTGGATGTTGAAATTTCTGTAATTCCTGATCCGAGCATGGTGACGCCTCAATATTCAGTGCAGCGTGTTCGTTTAAGTGACGCCAAGTTAGATGAACATCAACAAGCAAGCTATTTATTGAAAACAGATGAAAAAGACACTTTAAGCAGTGAGTTGATAAGTAATACTAATAGAAGGCCTGCCATTGAAAGTGCAGCTGTGAAACAATTTTCACCAACGGCGCCTGTTCCTGTAGCGAAAAAGCAAAACAAAACAAGCTTTCTCGCAAACATAATAAAATCAGTTAGTGATTTATTTGCAGTTTCTGAAGACAACAAAACAACTGAGTCCAGCTCTAAAAGTGGTCAGAGGTCTAATAATCGAAGTACAAATAACTCCAGAAATAATCGCGGCAACAACTCTAATCGCGATAGACAAGGACAAAATCGTAACCAACAGCGTCGTAGTAAGTCGTCTAATTCAAATAATCAACAACGTCGTGGCAATCAAAGGAATGATAAAGAAAAAGATCAATCTGAAAATTCTGCAGATGCCAATAATAACCCTAACTCGTCTAATAGAAATAATAACGCAAGACGCGGTCGACGAGGTGGGCGTAGACGTAAAACAGAAAATGCTAATAACAATAATGATGCAAATAAAAACTCAGTAGTAGCAGTAGCAACTGATAATATTGAGCAGAGTAAAGAATCAAATAACGCAACAGTTAAAAGCGCTGAGATTAGCAAGCAGCAAAATATATCGACGCCTGCGCCAGTAAATAAAACTGAAGAAAATAATGGCAATGATATTACTCAGATAAATCCTAATACGGCATCAGTTCGACCTTTTCAGAAAGATCAGGACGATGATGATAAAACAGATATTAATCGTAATATTCCTAATCAATTAACAAAGAAAGAACCACTAGTGACAGTAAGTGGCAATACTGATGATAATGAGAGAAAGGAAAATATGGTAATGTTATCTGAGAATAAAGACTAATTAATGTTCTCGAGTAGCATGGAACGTAATGTCAGGCCAACGTTCTATTGTTAAATTTAGGTTCACCATGGACGGTGCCAAATAAGTTAAATGTTCTCCACCGTCAAGCGCAAGGTTATCACTGACTTTTTTCCTAAATTCACCAAGCATTTTACTGTCGTCACATTCAATCCAACGTGCAACTGCAACGGATATATTGTCGTATGAACATTCAACTCCGTACTCTTCTTTTAAACGCCATGCAACAACATCAAACTGCAATATTCCAACTGCACCTAAAATCCAGTCGTTACTGTTAATGGGTCTAAATACTTGAGTTGCACCCTCTTCACCTAATTGTATTAATCCTTTTTGTAACGCTTTTAACTTTAAAGGGTCTCGTAATTGAACACGTTTAAATAATTCAGGTGCAAAGTGAGGAATTCCTGTGAAATTTAATTGTTCTCCTTGTGTGAATGTATCACCCACTTGAATTGTTCCATGATTATGCAAACCAATCACATCACCCGGCCATGCTTCCTCCACTTGCTCTCTATTTCCTGCCATAAAGGTCAAAGCATTAGAGATTTGAACATCACGCTTTAAGCGCACATGACGCATTTTCATGCCTCGTTGATAATTACCAGAACATATTCTAAGAAAAGCGATTCTATCTCTGTGTGCAGGATCCATATTGGCCTGAATTTTAAAAACAAATCCACTGAACTTATCTTCTTTTGCCTCAACTTTACGTTCTTCAGCAGCACGTGCTTGCGGTATAGGAGCATGTTCTACTAAACAGTCCATAAACTCAGCTATTCCAAAATTATGTAATGCTGTTCCAAAAAATACCGGCGTAATTTCACCTGACAAAAAATCCTCTTTATTAAATTCTTCATAAACGCCTTTAATAAGCTCAATCTCTTCATTGAGTTGTTTAATGCTATTTCCTAGAATATTTTTTGCTTCATCACTATCCAACCCTTTTATTAACTGCCCATGCTTACTACCTTTTTGCTTATCGTAAAGGCGAATAGAGTTATCAATTAAATTATAAATTCCAATTAATCGTGCTCCCATACCAATAGGCCAGGTAAAAGGAACGCATTTAATTCCTAACTCGGCTTCAATTTCATCCAATAATTCAATTGGTTGTTTACCTTCGCGGTCCAGTTTATTAATAAAGGTTATGATAGGTGTGTCTCGTAAACGGCAGACATCCATTAATTTAATAGTGCGTTGCTCAACGCCTTTGGCAACATCGATTACCATTAAAGCTGAGTCAACTGCAGTCAAAGTACGATAAGTATCTTCAGAAAAGTCAGCGTGTCCTGGAGTATCTAACAGATTTATAACATTTTTACCGTATTCAAACTGCATCACTGAACTGGTCACAGAGATACCCCTGTCTTTTTCCATTTGCATCCAGTCAGAAGTAGCGTGTTTATCAGATTTACGAGACTTCACTGTGCCCGCAGTTTGAATAACGCCGCCATATAACAACAATTGTTCTGTTACTGTTGTTTTACCTGCATCTGGATGAGAAATAATCGCGAAGGTTCGCCTTTTCTCTGTTTCGGTATCTTGTGCTGACATTTAAATAGGTAATGAAAAAATTATAAAGGCAATTAGAAGATTTATTAGATAATGTGCGATTGATTAATCAATCGTTTCATTTCTCTGACGGCTTCTGGTAAACCG
>JBFIIJ010000111.1:0-7262 GCA_041601315.1 Gammaproteobacteria bacterium | reverse complement strand
GAATTTACAAAAATAAAACTTCCGCTAACGACTGCCACTTCAAATGATCGACGCAACACTCCATCTTGTTATACTTAAGATAAAGTGTTGCGTCGATCATTTGAAGTGGTAGCCGATTCCGGACATTCGAAAGTGAGTCTTAAAACCAGGCTGCTTTAATTAAGTTATCAGGAATTTTCTCTTTTATCTGCTCATGTAGTTCAGGTAGCTTTGACCAATGAACACCTTGTTTGTAATGGTGTGCTGTGTGATAGCCTAGATTACCAGTAGTTAAATTGAAGAAGGGATGTAAGTTATTTCTTGATGCTTCAAATTCGTTATCTGTATCGAGCCCGGCATGATGATCATATGTTGCCCACGACGTTAGTATCAAACCACTAATCATCGGTAGCACAAATAAATATAATCCAGCTGCCGGTTTAACTATCACTAATGCAGCGACAATTGTAAAAGTTATTGCAGAATAAAATAAAAACTCTTCTTGTTTTTTCGGATGTGATTTACCAACTTGATAACCACGATAATATGCGGTGCTGGCAACGTTAAGTGTATATTCAAATTCACCCATATCTGTTCCATCTTTTCTTTTCCATCGGCTTTCATCATTTGTCTGATCAAGATAATTTAAATGATGTCCGAGGACATGATGTAACAACCACAAATTAGTTGTTATTCCACTATGAAGCGCATAGAAGAATTCAAGCAAGCGATTAAGTGGTTTTGATCTAAACGTGTTTGTGTGTTGATGGTGATGGTTCCATGCGCATATCTTCCCTTTAGGAATGATCATCACAATCCAGAAAGCAAATAAAAACAAAAGATTTTCACAAAGGCAATAGAGACCAAAATCAATCAGAGATACGCACAAAATAATAGCGACAGGAAGTCTGTCTTCAGGAAACTTAAACATGAATGATTTTTACTGCGTATTCCTGATGAGGTAGAAAGGCGTCTTCCATAAACTGGGTGTATCTGTCCTTGGTATATTGTTATTTTTATTTTTAAAACGAGAACAGGAAACGAGTTATATGTCCAAAATAAACGACAACCTTACTGAATAAGTTCCTTTCTCTCAAGTGCTATCTTTTTAACTAAATGCCCATTCTGCAAATGGTTCGATCTCATCTCGATTTAAAACTATGAGCTGATACTTATTTGGATTTAAAGCGTGATCAGCAGTAGTGTCGACTGAAAGTTGTTGCAACAGATAACCTATCAGCGCTCGACGCACTTTAATCATGATAATTTCATCATCACTACCGTAATCAATAAGCAGACTGTTTCGTTTATCTTCATCAAGATTCGGGTGAGGTGTTAATTGTACTGAGATTATTTCAGACCAATCGTCATCATATTGCGCGCTTGACTCAGCTTCTGTATCCAGACATTGAGCGCTAATAAACCGAGAAAGAACAAAATCTCTAAAATCAAAAGTATCTTCATTATAAGCACGGACATGCCAACGAAAGCCGGTGTTCACTAATGAATGCGGTTCGATTATCCTTTTATTTTTGCTATCTTTATTTGAAAGTGAACGATAACTAACGTGTAGTTTCTTCTTGTTGTGTATGGCCCGACTTATCTGAGAGAGCACTATTTTGTCAGGCAGTCGATTAGGTAAGACCATACTTTCTACCGGAATACCAAAGACAGATTTATCACGGTTTGGTCCCCCAACTACCGTTAAATTAGCTTCAAGCATCGGTAAAACAGTAGCGGGTGATAAATCAGCAAAGACTTCCTTAAACTCAGAACTGGGGACAAAACCAAATACAGCGTGTTTGTAGAGTAGGTTATCAGGCGCTATATCACTGTAAAATTTCAGGTCTTTGGTCGCCGCCGCGTCTGAAATGGCAAATGCTTTGGCTACATCACTACGTGTGACTACGCCCGTGTAATAGGCTCTTAGTTCTATATATTGCAGGCGCTGTCGCGTGGCCCATTTAATTTCATTCAACATTGTCACAGTCGGATTACGCTCTGAATCATTTCAATTAAGGTTTCATTATACAAAATCAGACAATAGCCTGATAAAATATATTATATAGTAAAAAATACTAAGGTGATAAAAAGTATTGACATTATAAAAAGTATTAAATATAGTCTCACCATAAATGCTGTTCGAGGGAATAGCGAAACCTAAAAACTAATGATTTAACAAGGGGAGTATGGGAAATGGCTAAAGCGAATCAGAACCAAGAAGAAGATAAAAAAAGAGCACTGACAATGGCATTAAGCCAGATTGAGAAACAATTTGGTAAAGGCTCGGTGATGAAGATGGGTGATCAGACCATCGCGAAGATACCAACTGTAAGCACGGGATCATTAGGTTTGGATATTGCACTCGGTGCTGGTGGATTGCCTTATGGTCGTGTTGTTGAAATCTATGGTCCAGAATCCTCTGGTAAAACAACCTTAACCTTATCCGCGATAGCAGAAGCTCAAAAGCAGGGTAAGACCTGTGCCTTTATCGATGCTGAGCACGCACTTGATCCCATCTATGCCGAGAAGCTCGGTGTCAATATTGATGAATTATTAGTGTCGCAACCCGATACGGGTGAACAAGCATTAGAAATTTGCGACATGCTAGTACGTAGTGGTGCGGTTGAATTAGTGGTTATTGATTCGGTTGCAGCATTGGTCCCAAAGGCTGAAATTGAAGGCGAAATGGGCGATTCACACATGGGTCTTGCTGCTCGCTTAATGTCTCAGGCATTAAGAAAATTGACCGGTAACATTAAACGTGCAAATTGTTGCGTGATTTTTATTAACCAGATCCGTATGAAGATTGGTGTTATGTTTGGTAGTCCCGAAACTACAACCGGTGGTAATGCATTGAAGTTTTATGCATCGGTTCGATTGGATATTCGCAGAATTGGCGCAATTAAAAAAGGCGATGAAGTAATCGGTAACGAAACGCGAGTGAAGGTGGTTAAGAACAAGATTGCGCCTCCGTTTAAACAAGCTGAATTTGAAATTTTATATGGCGAAGGTATTTCTCGCCTTGGCGAAGTGATAGACCTCGGTGTAAAACTTGAGCTTATTGATAAAGCCGGTGCCTGGTACAGCTATAAAGATGATCGTATTGGTCAAGGTAAAGAGAATGTTCGAAATTTCTTAAAAGAAAATCCTGCAATAGCAGATGAGATTGAGAAAAATATAAGAGAACAATTGCTCCCAATCGTGAAAGTTGACGATATGGATCAATCTGAATCTGAAGAAATTCTAGACGAGGCTGAAAAAGAAGGAGCAATAGCCTGAGTACAGAACGCCAGGAAGTCCTGCAACGTGCATGTGACTTCCTGGGTCGGCGCGAGCATAGCCGCAAGGAATTAGCGAATAAGCTTTCTCGTCGTTGTGCAGATCAAGAATTGATTGAAGACCTATTAGATACATTGAGTAAGAAAGGTCTGCAAAGTGATGAACGATTTACAGAAAGTTTTGTTCATCACAGTCTTAATAAAGGACAAGGGCCGAACAAGATTGTTCAGGAATTACGCCAACGCGGTATTGATTCAGTGTTGATAGAACAATATTTGGATTCAGACTCGATAGACTGGTTATCGTTAACAGAAGAGGTTCGAATAAAAAAATACGGCGAAAATTTGCCTGATGACTACCAAAATAAGGCAAAACAATCCCGATTCCTATATAGTCGCGGTTTTACTAGTGAGCAGATAAACCAAGTACTAAAATAATGAAATCCAGTAACGAAATACGCCAATCTTTTTTAGAGTTTTTTAAATCAAAAGGACATGAAATCGTTCCTAGCAGTTCGCTTGTTCCTTCAAACGATCCTACGCTGTTATTCACCAATGCAGGGATGGTGCAATTTAAGGATATGTTTCTTGGTAGAGAGAAGCGTAATTATAAACGTGCAACATCATCACAACGCTGCGTTCGTGCTGGCGGCAAGCATAATGATTTGGAAAATGTCGGATATACCGCTCGTCATCACACCTTTTTTGAAATGTTGGGTAATTTTAGTTTTGGTGATTACTTTAAACGCGAAGCGATTGCGTTTGCATGGGAATATCTAACAGTCGTCTTAAAAATTCCAGAGTCACGACTTTGGATTACTGTATTCGAAGATGATGATGAAGCTGCAGATATCTGGTTGAAAGAAATAGGGGTTTCACCTGATCGTTTTAGTCGCTGTGGTGCAAAAGATAACTTTTGGTCAATGGGTGATACTGGACCTTGTGGTCCTTGTAGTGAAATATTTTATGACCATGGTGAAGATATTCCCGGTGGTCCACCAGGAAGTGAAGAAGCAGATTTGGATCGTTATGTTGAGATATGGAATCTTGTTTTTACTCAATATGATCGTGATGCCAGAGGTACGTTAAAACCAATACCACATCCTTCTGTTGATACTGGCATGGGCCTGGAACGTATTACAGCAGTAATGCAAGATGTTCATAATAATTTTGAAATTGATTTATTTGAAAAGATCATTCAAGCAATAAAAGATCTTGTTGGAAACCAGAACATTGATCTTACCTCTAGTAGAGTCGTTGCTGATCATATCCGTTCTTGTTCATTCTTAATTGCTGATGGCGTAATTCCCTCGAACGAAGGTAGAGGTTATGTACTGCGTCGAATTATTCGTCGTGCGATACGTCATGGTAATAAGTTAGGTTTTACGACGCCATTCTTTCATAAGCTAGTTGATGTTCTTGAACAACTAATGGCTGAAGCTTATCCAGAATTAACTAATTCGAAAGCACAAATAGAAAAGGTATTGCTAAACGAAGAAGAACGATTTGCTGAAACCCTGGAACAAGGTTTAAAAGTATTAAAAGATGTGACTGAAAAAATGAAAGGCAAAGTCATTAACGGTGAAGATGTATTTCGTTTGTATGATACTTATGGTTTTCCCGTTGACCTTACAGCTGATATTGCACGTGAACGAAATCTTCAAATCGATATGGATGGTTTTAATAAAGCCATGGCTGAGCAACGACAACGTGCACGCGCTGCAAGTAAGTTTGATGCCGGCGTTTCTGTTGATACAGACGATAGTTTAGTCAGTGCTTTTACCGGTTACGATCGTTTGAATCAAACAACGACGATCATTGCGCTCTATCAAGATGGACGTAATGTAAAGTCATTAAAGCAAGGCGATATAGGTGGTGTCATATTATTAGAAACACCTTTTTACGCTCAATCAGGTGGACAAGTTGGTGATAAGGGTGAACTTTTTACTAACGATATTTTCTTTGAAGTTGAAGACACCAAAAAACAAGGGCAATCACATATACACTTAGGTGCGTTACGCACAGGTTCTTTAAAAGTCGGTGATGTTGTGCACGCTGCTGTTGATGGAACTCGTCGTGCAGCCATCATGCGCAATCATTCAGCTACTCACTTATTGCATGCAGCCTTGCGAGAAATATTAGGCGAACACGTTCTGCAAAAAGGCTCCTTAGTTGCTGATGATAGATTGCGCTTTGATTTTTCGCATAACGAACCAGTCACTCAAGAAGAGTTAGTTGAAATAGAACGTCTGGTAAATGCGCGAATATTATCGAATCAGGAAACGCGTGTTCAGGTAATGACTTTAGAAAAAGCAAAAGCTTCAGGTGCAATGTCCTTGTTTGGTGAAAAGTATGAAGACACAGTTCGAGTACTTAGTATTGCCGGTGAATTCTCTACTGAATTATGTGGCGGCACTCATGTTGAACGTGCAGGTGATATTGGTTTATTTAAAATTATTTCTGAATCAGGTACGGCATCAGGTGTTAGACGAATTGAAGCCGTATCAGGTATGGGCGCATTAGACTGGATTGAAAATGCAGAAGATAAATTAAAACGCATTTCTGAACTTTTAAAAACGGATATTGAAACAGTTGATTCCAAATTATCTTTACAATTAGATAAAACACGTAAGTTAGAAAAAGAACTGGAACAACTCAAAGGCAAACTGGCTAGTAGTGCCGGTTCAGATATGTTAGATGAAGCTGTTGAAATTGATGGTATTAAAGTTATTGCCAAGTCATTAGATAATGTTGATCCAAAAACCTTACGCGATACAGTTGACCAACTTAAAAATAAATTAGGAACAGCAGCAATAGTTTTAGCAACAGTGAATGACTCAAAAGTGAGTTTAATTGCTGGCGTTACTCAGGATACGGTTGGGCGAATTAAAGCGGGTGATCTGGTCAATTTCGTAGCCCAACAAGTTGGCGGAAAAGGTGGCGGCCGCGCAGATATGGCACAAGCCGGAGGAAATGACCCTGCAGCATTAGAAGAAGCGTTGCAAAATGTAGCAGCCTGGATTCGTGAACAACTTTCTGCATAGATTTATTATATTTTGTTTAATTACTTAGATATCAATAACTTTAGTTCTTCAATGAAAATGAGAATCATGTCGTCGTTAAAAAACGACTGAAAACCTACTAATATAGCCCTTTTAATTAATTTCAGCTGTTTCTATCTCACCGCCTTTCAGCTAGAATCGCTCGCTTTTTAGTCACAGATAAAGTTAAAAGGAATGGCATTAATCGTTCAGAAATACGGTGGAACCTCTGTAGGTACAGTCGAGCGAATTCAAGCAGTAGCTGACAAAGTAATAGAAACCAAAAAACAAGGTCACCAGATTGTGGTTGTAGTCTCGGCAATGAGCGGAGAAACAGATCGATTGTTGTCACTTGCGAAAAGTATCTCGCAAACACCTGCTCCTAGAGAGCTGGATGTTTTACTTTCAACCGGTGAACAATCAACCATTGCATTATTGAGCATGGCACTGGAAGCGAAAGGGCAAGCTGCCGTTTCCTACACTGGCGGACAAGTACATATACGTACTGATAATGAACATAACAAAGCGCGCATTGTCGAAATAGAAGGTGCACGAGTACATAAACAACTTGATGAAGGTAAAGTTGTTGTCATAGCTGGATTTCAAGGCATTGACCAAGATGGAAATATTACGACTTTAGGCCGCGGCGGTTCTGATACAACCGCAGTTGCAATGGCGGCAGCACTAAAAGCAGATGAGTGTTGTATCTATACCGATGTTGATGGTGTTTATACTGCAGATCCAAGAATAGTTAGTGATGCGCAACGTTTGCCTTCAATTACCTATGAAGAAATGTTGGAAATGGCCAGCTTAGGATCAAAAGTATTACAAATTCGTTCAGTTGAATTTGCCAGAAAATATAATGTTAATTTACGTGTATTATCGAGCTTTAAAGATGGCCCAGGCACGTTGATAACCGATGAGGATGAAAATATGGAAGCGGCATTGATTTCAGGTATTG
>JBFIIJ010000110.1:0-7335 GCA_041601315.1 Gammaproteobacteria bacterium | reverse complement strand
TAAAAGAAATCGGCGTCGACTATGCTCAAGGCTACGGTATTGGAAAGCCTGTGCCATTGGATGATTTACTTAAAACTTGAGATTATTCGATGACTTAAACACTAACCACTATTTACTACCATCTTCAGAGAAAATAAATATTAATCAATAACTTAAATTTAGCTAAATTGTCTCAAATTACAAGCCTAAAATAGTTAAGATATTATTGTCATAAGCCGATATAGGGAATACCACTTATTTTAATCTGTTCATCAAGGAATAGAATCGCAGAAACTATGCATGCAAAAAACCTTACATTGCCACCTGAAAAAAAATTAACGGTAATATTCAGGATTGAATCCGGTTGCCTTGGACCAACTGGACAGGATCTTATTGATGACTTCTGTCAATTGGCACAAAAAGAGTTCGAGTCCATTGATTCTGGTTTTATGCATTGGCAAATTGAACCTCGACATGACAAGGAATTACCGGAAATAGCTTATAGAGTTAATGATAAAAATCTGAATCATGACAAGGCGGAGAAATATCTAGAAATATTTAAGCAAAGTCTTGATGACGTTGAAGGACATCTACATGATAAACTCTCTATTCTTATTGACCAGCACCTAGGCTATTAAATAATTCATCCGCAGTTAAGTTTCAGCTAAATCCAATATCAGAATGATTTTTGATCTGGATCAATATGATATAATCATCATAAGACATATTTAACATACGCTTATATGGATTATTGAATGATTATGAATAAAATACTTATTAATCGATTGAAAACTATTTCTTCTGTATTACTTCTTACCCTCTATTTCAATATAGCTAATGCTCTAACAGCAGATGAGATCGTCTACGAGACAACTCAAGAAGTTTTAAATCGACTTGAAACGGACAAAGATCGGATAAAAAACGAACCTGAATATATACAGGTAATTGTCAATGAATTAGTCGTGCCGCATATGGATTTTGATACAATGTCCGCCCTTGCTTTGGGTGATTCTTGGAAGGACTTAACCGAGACTGAACAAACTTGTTTTAGCAATACTTTTAAAAACCTTTTGGTAAAACGATATGCTTATATTCTTTTAAGCTATCGTGATCAGAATATTCATTATCAATCTGCAAAACCAATTGGTGAAAAAGATTATGTTTCAATTAGACAAACCTTGACTCGTCCTGATGTAAAACCTTTAATTCTCGATTACCCAATGCGGCCTGATAACAATACATGGAAAGTAGTTGATCTTGTTGTTGATGATGTGAGTTTACTACGAAATTATCGAAAGATGTTTAATAAAGAAATTAAACATCAGGGATTTTCTGAATTTATAAAAAATTTCCAGGAGTGCCATTCATAAAGTAATTATTTCACATAACATACAAAAAACTTAAATTTCTAAAACTGTGAAATTTTCATCAATTTATTTTCACCTCGTTTTAAATAATCCCATTAAGGTTCTTGTAGCCTTATCTTGTTTGGTAGCTATCGCAGCGTATCATGCGCCAAATTTTGAACTTGACGCTTCTGGAGAATCACTCGTTCTCGAAAATGATGCGAGCCTTAATTATTATCGGGAAATAAGTCAAAAGTACGTATCGGATGATTTTATTATTATCACCTATCAACCGAATGCTGAATTACTTTCCGATAATGCTATTAATACAATCCGTTCATTACGTGATGACCTTCTAGATATTGAAAGTATAAAATCGGTTAACTCTATACTTGATATCCCTATTTTGTATGAATCAGGTTTGGAATTATCTGAACTGACTAGCACACTACCTACGCTAGAGTCTGGTAACGTAGATTTACAAATTGCTTATAAGGAGTTTGAATTAAATCCGCTTTATAATGAGTTAATTGTTAACAAGGATCTTAATATCACTGCCATACAGGCATTATTTAAACGTGATAAAGAATATGACTCACTTTTAAGTCGTCGCCATCAATTACAATCAAAAAGCATTGGTTTATCAAAAGATGAATTAATTGAACTTAAACAGGTTAAAAGTAAGATAAAAGTAAAAAATAAATTGCTGGCGGAGCAGCGTGAAATAGATATAAGAAAAATACGGGAAATTATTGATAAACAACGTAGTCATGGGAAAATGTATTTAGGCGGTATCCCCATGATCACAGTTGATATGATTCAATTCATTCGACATGATCTACTTGTTTTTGGCAGTGGCGTACTACTTTTCCTCATCCTGATTCTTACTCTTTTCTTTCAGAAGATACGTTGGGTAATACTACCCATGTTAGTTTGTGGAATTACAGGTTTATTGACTATAGGCTTTATGGCTTACTCAGGCTGGGTAATTACAGTCATCTCATCCAATTTTCTATCCATACTTTTAATTATTACCTTATCTTTGACCATTCACCTTATTGTTCGTTATCGAGATTTACAATTAGAAAATCCATCGTTCAGACATAATGAATTAGTTAGATTAACAATGTCTTCAATGTCTAAACCATGTTTCTATACAGTACTTACCACAGCCGTGGCATTTGCGTCATTAGTCGTTAGTGAAATTAGACCTGTAATTGATTTTGGCTGGATCATGGTTGTAGGCTTAAGTATTGCCTTTGTTATCAGCTTTACAGTGATGCCGGCACTTTTATCATTACTTGATGATATCAATCCACCAACACAACGTGACATAACCAAAACAATAACATTAGGTTTGGCAAAGCTGGTACATAAGTTCCCCATCTCAATAATATTTATCGCAATATTCTTACTTATATTTGTTGGCACAGGAATTACAAAACTCGAGGTTGAAAATCGTTTTATCAATAATTTTAAATCTGATACGGAAATTTATCAGGGCATGAAGATTATTGATCACGAGCTGGGCGGCACAATGCCGCTCGATATTATTATTGATCCTGATAAACAATTTATGGAAGTAGTTAACGAATTAGCAGCTGAAAAAAATGAATTGGACGATTTGTTTTTTGATAATACAGACGAACCAACAGAACCTGTTTACTGGTTAAACCCAACAATGTTAAGCAAAGCAAGACGTATTCATGAACATTTAGAGTCCTACCCGGTGATTGGAAAGGTTATTTCAATTGTTACTTCAATAGATATTATTGAAAAATTAAATGGTGCATCATTTGATGAATTTGAATTAGCATTGCTACGCAAACGTATCCCTGAAGCAGTTGAAGAAGATATTGTTAATCCGTACTTATCTAATGACTCAAATGAAATTCGTTTTGGTATTAGGGTTATTGAATCGGATCCTCAATTAAATCGAAAAGAATTATTAGCCAGCATTCATAGTTTTCTGGTGAAAGACATGCAGTTGGAAGAGACTCAAGTTCACCTGACTGGCATGATGGTGCTTTATAATAATATGTTACAAAGTTTATTTCGTTCACAAATATTAACCATTGGTGCTGTGTTCGTAGCTATCTTATTCATGTTTATTATTTTATTTAGGAATATTTCATTAGCATTAATTGCTATCGTACCCAATTTATTTTCAGCTGTATTAATTCTTGGGATTATGGGATGGATTAAAATACCTCTGGATATGATGACAATTACAATTGCAGCTATCACAATTGGTATTTCTGTCGACGATACCATTCATTATATTCATCGCTTACAACAAGAGTTTCCTATCGATTCTAATTACACAGAAACGATCAACCGTTGTCATGGCGGAATTGGTAAAGCGATGTACTATACTTCTATTGCTATTATTTTTGGCTTTGCCTTGCTTTCCTTTTCTAATTTTATACCGACTATCTACTTTGGTTTACTAACCGGTTTTGCCATGTTAGTAGCACTGGTAGGAGATTTACTATTACTGCCAGCCATCGTACTTATCTTAAAACCAAAAATTGCATAAATCATAAAATGCGGGTTTTTTATATAATAAGCTTAATTTTCATACCATTAGTTACAATTACAAGGGTAAAGCGAGAAAAGCCCCGTCATTTTGTTTGGTTAATTCACGCATTAATATTCCAAATCGATCCGTGGTACCAGGGGAAATAAATCCTACAGCGTGAATCTTGGCAAGTTTTTTTCCAGAACTTGCTAATGTATTTAATCTGGTAATTTTATCAATAACAGGATCATAGGATGAACCGGTATAGTCATCACCGAACACATAAATTGATGTTGTGATATTTGGCTTTGCGTATTTTCTTATTGCTGTTTCAAGCCCTTCTACAGGACTGCTGTTAGACCAATCAGCCCAGTTATTAAACAATTTGATAATACTTGTTCTTCTTCCCGGTGTGTCAGGCATCCATTTACCATCGTAACCCGACACTAATGATTTTCCCATATCATTTAATATTTGAAATCCTTTAACTTTAGGATGGATATTTAAAACATTAATAATTTCAGAAGAAACACGATTCCATATTTGTTGCATACTGCCCGATGTATCAACTATAAATACAACATAATCACTATCAACAGGAATACCGCCTACTTCATCATCCCGTTGTGTATTTTTCTTTTTACTTGATGATAAAGAGGCTTGCTTTAATGTTGACTGAACTAATGCCAGCCCTTGTACATCTTCTGAAAGCGAAGTTTTTTTAACTTGTTCTTGTTGTATTTTGTTTTTTATCTGAACAGTGGAAGCTTCTAATTTTTCTATTTCTTTTAAAATTTGATCGGCTTTTGATTTTTTATCGCTGATGGCACGATTAACGTCAGATATTTTATTCTCAAGCGTGATTACCGTTTTTAATAAATCTCTTACTTCATCTTTTCCAGTAATAGAAACATCATCATGCGTTTTTGAAATCAACACCAACATAACAACCGCGCCAAACCCACATGAGATAACATCTAAAAATGATAGATTAAAAATATCAAATTCTTTTTTACGTAATCTCATGGCCAATCATTAGCTGGGCTAATTACTAATCCTTTCGAAATTGCTGTCCAATACCAAAATTGATTTACCGCATCAGGATCACCTTCAATAGGTAACAATATAACATCAACATGCATACCCGTTTTCCCGCTTTCAGTAATGGTTTGTTGAAATAGTTTAACTCTGCATTCACCAGATATCGTACTTGACTTACCCAGTAATGAACTGCACTTTGCAAACGGATTTAAACTTTTATAACTGGACTCTCCCTTGGTAGGCAACCCATCTGTTATAAGGTATAAGTTTGATGGAGAATATTTATTAATTGTATCCAGGCCAATTTGAAGGTTCGTTGCACCTTCAGGTATTAGCTTATTTAAATCAGATAATACAGAATCTACACTATTAGGAGTATTTGCTTTCATCCAGCCTTGTGCCCCCAATAACGTTGCTTTTTCATTAAAAGAAACAACTAGAACATCGCTATCATTCGGTAAACGCGCAAGCAACCACTCTACTATTTTTTTTGTTCTTATCCATTTTTTTGCCCGTTGTTTGTCCTGGTCTGAACTACTCTTTGTTTTGATTATGTCGATGAGCTTTTCATTCGTCATTGATGCACTGCTATCGACCAAAATGGCAATCTTTTTACCTTCAACCTTTAATCCGAGCAAATAACTTTCTTCATTAATCTGTTTCGTTTCTACTAAATCTTCTTTCTTTTTTACTTTTATATCTTTTATTTCCGATTTAATCTTTTCTATTTCTTCTACTGATTTGGCAGTATCAGCAAGACCTTGTGCTAAAACTGACTGACTAGCTTCAAGATTCTTCTTGCTGATGACTTCAGTAGCGGACTCTTTTATAAGCTGCTCTTCAATACTCTTTAATTTTTGTATTGATTCTTCTTTAATAACTTCAAGTTTATCAATATCATTCTTAAGATTTTCAAACTCTACTGAAGAATCATTTACATTATGTTTGACCAGCATAAAAACAAGAACAACAGCACCTAGCCCACATGACATAATATCGAGGAAGGCGAGATTAAATCCTTCTGTTTTTTTACGAACAATCAATCCTGCACCATTACTTTATTCGATTGAGCAAATATTTCTCACAATACTCTTGTGTATCGAGGATTTGACTATCTTGCAGGCGTTGCAATTGGTGATAAAGAAACATCAAGAAAATACTAATCAGGAGAGCTACCAGTGTTGAATTAAAAGCGACACCTAGACTATCTGTCATTCCGGCAATGTCTCCTGCAAGAGCCTGATCTGCCATTGACAATGCCTGCCCTATACCACGCACTGTGCCAATAAATCCGATTGATGGTATCGCCCATATCAAGTATCGAATCATCGTATTCTCGGAATCTTGTCTAACTGCTAACGCATTAAGATTGCTTTCAATCGCATCTGACAAATTTTGTACATTTTTAGTAGCTGAATAACGCCATAAAGATGAACGTAAGGTCTGAACCAATGGTGATGATAAACAATCTTTTGGAATTTGCTTATCCAGTTTTTCAATAATACTATTAATATCAAGTTTGTCTTTATCACCATCTTCAATCAAATCAACAGAAAAAAGATATTTCGTTTTTAATATTTCCCGATAATTATTTGAAATCAGGAAACAACCCCATAACATTAAAATAAAACAAATTTCCTGTTCATAGTCTTTTATTATGACAACAATTTCTCTCGGTGCTGTCTGACCATTTGACTGGGCCACTTCAATTAATGCATTGGCTTCCGGACGCACATAACCAATATAAATCATGTGTACAATTAGAATAGAAATGATAAGTGCAATAAAATTTTTAATCATATTAATGACTCATATATCGATTGGAAAAGAAACTGGTGAATTCAAACTTATTGTAGGCTTGCCAGCATAGGCATTATGGATAAATGTAAACGCGAGAATCATAAAAATAATAGACACAAAAACAATCATTATTCTTTTATTAATACTGCCAAATAGTCTCATATTTAACTTCCTCCGTAGACATAACGTCCAATTCTGAAACCCAGGTCATCACGCGAATCACTTAATCCTTCCCTAAAAGCAGGTCTGAGTTCTGTTACGCTTCCTGAACGCCAGTTTGAACCTTTAATCACATGTAAACCAGACATTGAAGATTCTATTGGATCTTGAAACACTTTATTTGCTTCAGGTAATACTATCGAATAGCCATCATGTGTCCATTCACTTACATTGCCACCTTGATCATAAAGTCCAGATTTTTCCATTGCAAAGCTGCCAACCGCTGCAATACCAGAATAACCATCGTTATATTTTGGCACAAATACTTTTACTTTACCTTTAGCCGATTCATCCGCAATGTTAACTGTGCCCTTTGGTATAATTTGTTCATCTCCCCAGACAAAAGTAGTACGCTCTGACTTACCTGCTTTTCTCGCTAACCATTCCCATTCTGCTTCGGTTAATAAGCGATATCCATCTGTGTTCGTG
>JBFIIJ010000109.1:0-7343 GCA_041601315.1 Gammaproteobacteria bacterium | reverse complement strand
CTTTTGGTGCGCTATTCATTCCGAGACAAGCCGATGCTAACCATACGGGTGACATGCCCAGATCTTTACCCATCGTTTCCCATGTAAGATTTTTTGCTGATTTTGTACTAACGATTTTATCAGTCATGCTTTGTTTGTTCATAAAACCTCCTGATTAATTATAAGAATTAATAAAGAAGAAGCCTCGACCTTCCCTGGAAGAGGCTCCCATTTTTAATACTAATTAAGAAATAGCTCGCTTAGGTGCAGTTCTGACGTGCGTGCTATATAAAGTTAAACCTGTAAAAGCAAGACCACCAACAAGGTTACCCAGTGCGGTTGGGATTTCATTCCAGACAAAGTAATCAATAATGGAAAAATCACCACCCATGATTAAAGCAAAAGGAAATAGAAACATGTTTACTACTGAGTGTTCGAAGGTCATATAGAAGAACAGGAAGATAGGCATCCACATAGCAATAACTTTACCGCTAACATTAGTCGATATCATTGCACCTACAACACCCATAGATACCATCCAGTTACATAGCATGCCTCTAATGAAAATAGTAAACCAGCCAGCAACGCCGTATTGTGCATATCCTAATGTTCGCGCTTCACCAATACTGGCTACTTTCGCAGCTATAGCGCCACCATCAGTGTTATAACCATAAGTAAAAACAAATGACATCATGACAGCGACGGTTAATGCACCCGCAAAGTTACCTAAAAAAACTAAACCCCAGTTTCGTAATACACCACTTACGGTTACGCCGGGTCGTTTATCGAGTAGAGCAAGCGGGCAGAGTACAAATACACCTGTTAATAAATCGAAACCCATGAGGTACAACATACAAAAACCGACTGGAAACAAAATTGATCCAAGAAGAAGATTGCCGGTTGCTGTGATAATTGAAATTGCAAAGACGGCAGCCAGAGCCAGAATAGCACCTGCCATGTAGCCTCTTATTAAAGTATCGCGAGTAGACATAAATATTTTTGATTCACCGGCGTCTACCATTTTGGTGACAAACTCCGAAGGCGCTAAATAAGACATGGTTTTCTCCCAAATAATTACACGTTAATGATTAATTTTTTCCCAAAAAAAAGACGCATTGAGACTGTAATGTCTCAAGCGCCTTTGCTTGTTCTTGCTTGTTATTGAGGGGGAATAATCAAGCATTAAAATCTATATCGCAGCAATCATGCCATAAATATAAGTAATTGATTTTATTTAATTATTTTGAAAAAATATGCTTGTAAATGAGAATTTTGCACCAAATATGAACAACTTATTTATAGAACGCACCTATTTAGAGCGAACAGTATAGAAAATATGCTGTGTCATTATAAAAAATTACTTTAATAACAAGGAGTTAAATGAGTCTGAGGTCAGTGGCATGGATGCTGCAATAGTCTGTTTAGAATCATTACTATTACTTAATTGGTTTATGTAAATAGTAATTGTGAAATTAGCAAAGGCGCTAGAGACATTACAGTCTTAATGCGTCTTTTTTTTGGCTTGGATATTAAAAATATACAAATTAAAAATATTATGAAGAACAAATTAGTTGTAGTCGGAAACGGTATGGTCGGACAAAAATTCCTTGAGTTATTGTCAGAACGTCATGCTCAGGATCAATATGACATCATTACCTTTTGTGAAGAACCGCGTCTCGCTTATGACCGCGTTCATCTGTCTGAATTTTTTACTGGTAAAACAGCAGAAGATTTATCGATGGTTGAAGATGGTTTTTTCGAGAAGAATAATATTACGGTTCATATCGGCGATAAAGTTGCCAAAATTGATCGTGATAGCAAACAGGTTATTTCTGATAAAGGGTTAACGATCAATTACGACAAACTTGTTTTAGCAACAGGTTCTTATCCTTTTGTTCCGCCGATGCCAGGTCATGATCGCAATGATTGTCTGGTTTATCGAACGATTGAAGATCTTGAAAAAATTACAGATGCAGGCAAGAGAGGCAAGGTTGGTGTTGTTGTTGGTGGTGGTTTGCTTGGTCTTGAATGCGCTAATGCAGTTAAGAATCTTGGTGTAGAAACGCACGTTGTCGAATTTGCTCCTCGCTTAATGGCCGTTCAGATTGATGATGCTGGCGGTAATATGTTGCAACGTAAAATTGAAGCATTAGGCGTTGCTGTACATACCTCAAAAAATACAACTGAAATTGTTGATGGAGAAAAGCATCAACACAAAATGATCTTTGCAGATGGAGAAAGTCTTGAAACAGATTTAATCGTATTCTCTGCAGGGATACGTCCGCGAGATGAATTGGCAAAAGAATGTGGTCTGGATATTGGTCAACGCGGCGGTATAGCAGTTAACAATCAATGTTTAACTTCGGATGAAGATATTTATGCCATAGGCGAATGTGCTTTATGGAATGAACAGATATTTGGTTTAGTTGGTCCGGGTAATCAAATGGCTGCTGTAGTAGCCGATCACTTAAGTGGCAAAGATGCCGCTTTTACCGGCGCAGACATGAGTACCAAGTTGAAGCTTATGGGTGTTGATGTTTGTAGTATTGGTGATTCGCATGGTAGTTCACAAGGTTCACTTTCCTATTCATTTGTCGATGAACCAAATGAAGTTTATAAAAGAATTATTGTCAGCGAAGATAAAACAAAATTACTAGGTAGCGTATTGATAGGTACTTCAGAAGAATACGATACCTTATTACAATACACTTTAAATGCAATTGACCTTCCTGAACATCCTGACGATTTAATCTTGCCACAACGCGATGGTAGCGGCCCTGTCGGTTTAGGTGTTGATGCTTTGCCCGATACCGCACAGATCTGTTCTTGTAATAATGTCAGTAAGGGCGATTTAATTTCAGCAATAGATGGCGGCGCAATGGCTTTGGGCGATCTTAAAGCGTGCACCAAAGCAGGAACAACCTGTGGTGGTTGTTCGGTTATGGTGGGTCAAATACTAAATAGTGAATTAACAAAACGCGGTGTTGAAGTTAATACGGATATTTGTGAACACTTTCCTTATACGCGGCAAGATATCTATATGTTGGTTCGTACTGAAAAAATAAAAACATTCGATGATTTAATCGAAGCACATGGTACGGGAACAGGTTGTGAAATTTGTAAGCCAGCTGTGGCATCTATTCTGGCTTCTTGTTGGAATGAATACATTCTTAAAAATGAACATACGCAATTACTCGATACCAATGATCGTTTTCTTGCGAATACACAAAAGAACGGAACCTATTCAATTGTACCTCGCGTTGCCGGTGGTGAAATTACACCGGAAAAATTAATCGTTCTTGGTGAAGTAGGTAAAAAATATAATCTCTATACAAAAATAACCGGTGGACAACGTATCGATTTATTTGGTGCGCGTATTGATCAATTACCTCATATCTGGAAAGAACTTATTGATGCTGGTTTTGAATCAGGTCATGCCTATGCAAAATCTTTACGTACGGTTAAGTCCTGTGTTGGTAGTACATGGTGTCGTTTTGGTGTGCAAGATAGTGTCAAGATGGCGATTGATTTGGAAAATCGTTACAAAGGTTTACGTGCGCCGCATAAATTTAAAATGGCTGTGTCTGGTTGTACTCGTGAATGTGCTGAAGCGCAAAGTAAAGATGTGGGCGTGATAGCTACAGAGAAAGGCTGGAATTTATATGTCTGTGGTAATGGTGGCATGAAACCTCGTCATGCTAATTTATTCGCTTCAGATTTAGATGATGAAACATTAATTAAATATATCGATCGTTTTTATATGTTTTACATAAGAACTGCTGACAAATTACAACGTACATCAACCTGGATGGATAACATGGAAGGTGGTTTGGAATATCTACAAGACGTCATTATCAATGATCGTTTAGGCATTGCAGATGAGCTGGAAAAAGAAATGGGTTACGTTATTAATACATATCAATGTGAGTGGAAAACGACCATAGAAGATGAACAAAAAATGAAACAGTTCAGACATTTTATTAATAGCGATAAAACAGATAATAAAGTGGTCTTTGTTCAGGAACGCGATCAAATCAGGCCTGCAACGAAAGAAGAAGAAAAAGAGTATGCCGAATCGGCATAACACCTACGTTTAAGGATTATTTTTTAATGAGTGAAGTAAGTAAAAATATTGAAGATGCTGATTGGCAAAGTGTTTGTCAGGATAGTGATTTAATTAAAAACATTGGTGTTTGTGCGTTATTTAATGAATGTCAGGTTGCCATTTTTAAAATAAACAATGGCGATATTTATGCGATTGGGAATTACGATCCATTTAGTGATGCAAATGTATTATCACGCGGTATTTGTGGTGACGTAAAAAGCCAGCCTGTCGTTGCATCACCCATTTATAAACAACATTTCAATTTGATTACAGGCCAATGTCTTGAAGATGATTCGATCAGTGTTCCTGTTTATCAGGTTAGAGTTATCGATGGTGATGTACAAATTGCAGCAAGTGAATAATTCTATAATCAGGAAAAAATAAATGTTATTCGGACGTGGCAGTAAAAATCCAATAAAAATTGCGGACAAGAAAGTCAAAGAGTGGAAATACACTACTTGTGGTTATTGTTCTACTGGTTGCTCTATGGAAGTTGGTTTGAATCCTGAAGGCAAACCCGTTGCGACGCGAGGTGTTGCCGGGGCAGATGTTAATCGCGGCAAACTTTGTGTTAAAGGTATTTTCGAACATGAATTGTTTGAATCTTCCGGTCGTGGAGAACAACCCTTATATAGAGATAAGCATTTCGAAGATTACAATGAAGTGAGTTGGGATTTTGCGCTTGATAAAATGGCCGATGAAATTACTCGTATCCAAACGAAGTATGGACGAGATTCATTTGCTGTTGTTTCCACCGGTCAGATTATGACGGAAGAATTTTATACGTTGGGTAAGCTTGTTCGTGGTGTAATCGGTACGAATAATTATGATGGTAATACGACCTTATGTATGGCGTCAGCCGTTTCAGGTTATAAACGTTCATTTGGATCAGATGGTCCTCCCGGATGTTATGATGATTTTGAGCATACAGAATGTTTAATGGCATTTGGTTCCAACTTACCTGAACAACATCCAATCATTTATTGGCGTTTAAAAGAAGCCTTAGAAAAAAGAAAATTCCCCGTTATTGTTGTTGATCCACGAGTAACGATGTTTGCACAGTTTGCAGACATTCATTTGTCTATCACACCGGGTACAGATTTAGTTTTACTTAACAGTCTGGCACATGTCATTTTTGACGAAGGCCTTGAAGATAGAAGTTATATTGAAGCTCATACCAATGGCTTTGAAGAATTTTCAAAACTGGTTGAAGAATACGATCCGGTTTCTGCAGCTAAAATATGCGGTATTGATGAAGATACGATCAGGCATGTTGCACGTCTTTATGCGAATGCTGGAGCAGCAATGGGTATCTGGACCATGGGTATTAACCAAAGCACACATGGTACCGATGGAGTTTGCGGTATTAATAATCTTAATTTAATTACCGGTAATATCGGTAAGCCAGGAAGCTCCAGTTTATCAATTACCGGTCAATGTAATGCAATGGGAACAAGAGAATGGTCATCATGTTCTGGTTTACCCGGTTATCGTGCATTGGAAAATCCGGAACATCGAAAACAAATTTCAGAATTCTGGAATGTTGATGAAAGTTTTCTCCCGGCCAAACGTGGCATGACCATGACTGATATTTTTCCTGCTATTGAAACAGGACAAGTCAAAGGTCTCTGGCTAGTCGCAACAAATCCAATGACCTCTATGCCAAACTCTGCACGTATTAGAAAGAGTCTGGAAAAACTGGATTTTCTGGTGGTACAGGATTCTTATCGAGATGTTGAAACAACACAATATGCCAATATGTTTTTACCCGGAGCAGTATGGGCAGAAAAAGAAGGCTGTTTTACTAATACTGAACGTCGTGTGAACTTAATTAAAAAAGTAGTTGAACCGCATGCAAATTCGAAAGCGGATCACTGGATTTTTTCAAATCTTGCCAAACGTTTTGAGCAAGGACAAAAGATGAATTTTCCAGAAACAACTTCCGAGATATTTGATGAAATGCGTGAACTTTCAAAAGGGGAAGGTCGCACACTTGATATTTCAGGTATGTCACATGAAAAATTAGCCGAACAAAAAGGCATTCAATGGCCTTTCCGTGAAGGTGATGAGAAAGGTAGCCCGCGTCTTTATACCGATGGTAAGTTTCAATACCCGGACGGCAAAGCAAAATTATTAGCAATGCCATATATTGAGAACAATGAAAGACCCGATGAAGATTTTCCTTTTTGGTTAAATAGTGGACGTGTTGTTGAACATTTTCATACACGAACGAAAACAGGAAAGATTGGTAATATGAATAAATATAGTCCAACGCCTTATATGGAAATTAATCCAGATGCGGCAGAAGAACTGGGTCTGGAAAATTCTAAATATGTTCGACTTGTCTCGCGTCGAGGAGATGCTGTAGTGATGGCACAACTAACGCATCGTGTGCCAAAGAATATGGTCTTTATACCTTTTCATTTTCATGATTGTGTAAATCGACTAACACTGGGGCTACTTGATCCGTATTCGCGACAACCTGCGTTTATACAAAATGCGGTCCGAATCGAACATATCGAGCCGGAACAGGCGGCAAAACTAAACGTCGAAATGAGAACGTTCTAACGGATATAAAATCTATTATTAGGAATTATTATGTTTGAAGTACGCGAAGATGAACCGATGTATGCCTTTTTAAAGGCAGTTGAAGCGGATCAAAAAAATATCTACGGAAGTGAGATCGACCTGATTAAAAAGAGCGGTCAACCCGAAGGTTTAAGCTTAAGAATTAATGGCGATGAAGGTGTTGGTGATAATCCAAATCGTTATAAACAACATGGTTTTCATTTTACTGCGGACAACTGTATTGGTTGCCATGCTTGTGAAGCTGCGTGTAGTGAAAAGAATGATCTGCCTCCGCATTTAAGTTTCCGTTCAGTGGGTTATGTCGAAGGCGGCACTTATCCCAATTTCACTCGTATGAATATTTCGATGGCGTGTAATCATTGTGATGATCCGGTTTGTTTAAAAGGATGTCCGACACGCGCTTACACGAAACATCCTGAATACGGTGCAGTACTGCAAGATCCGGATATTTGTTTTGGCTGTGGTTATTGCACATGGGTTTGTCCCTACAACGCACCACAACTTGATCCGGTCGAAGGTCATGTTCAAAAATGTAATATGTGCGTAGATCGTTTGGAAGTGGGATTAAAACCGGCTTGTGTATCTGCTTGTCTTGGCAATGCATTAAATTTTGGCGTGATTGAAACAACGCCGGAAAACAGAGAACAAAAGAAAACGTCAATTCCCGGTT
>JBFIIJ010000108.1:0-7433 GCA_041601315.1 Gammaproteobacteria bacterium | reverse complement strand
CCCTCTTGTAGAGAATCAATTTGCTGGCCATTTTTTTCAACGATCACTAGCCCTGATAGGACGATATAAAAAGAATGATCCTCTTCACCTTCCTTAATAACATGAGTATTTTTCGGATATTGATGCCAATCACAGGCGCGGATAAGTTCCCATATATCGGTATCTGTAAAGCCCTGAAAGAAGCCCAGATTTTGTATGGTTTCAAATTTAGCGCGTAAAGAATCCTGATTATCGACGGTATCTAGATCTTCAAATATCAACGCCAGATCTGCAGCTAAATCCAGGCCCATTGTGTAGCGTTTGTCCGGCTTTTTTTTCAACATGCGATTTAAGGCATATTCCAGACCTTCCGGTACGTCATTTCGAAACTCACTTATTGGTATTGGATTTTCAGAACTTATTTTTTTGCTAATCGCACTAAGGTTGTCTGCTTTGAATGGATGATATCCCGTTAGCATTTCGTACATAACAATGCCAAGCGAGAAAATATCGGTATTCGTTGAAATTTGCCATTCGTTGATTTGTTCCGGGGACATATAAAGTGGCGATCCCAAAAAACCGTGGAATTGGGTATCCAGAAAATCTTCACGGATAATCATTGCAATACTAAAGTCGGCAATTTTGATATCCAATGATTCTGTCTGCAGAATATTATTGGGTTTGATATCACGATGAATGATGCCCTGACGATGTGCATAATCGAGAGCTTTAGCGATTTTGTAAATAATTCCCACTACTTCCCGAATAGAAAGTAGCGATTCTGGTCTACAATAACGATCGAGTGTTTTAGCTTCATGAATATATTCCATGACGAGATAACAGCTTTCGCCATCAATATCAGCATCGAATATGTTTAAGATACTCGGATGATGTAATACACCTGCAGCCTGAGCTTCATTAAAGAAAAGCTTTTTGAAACGTTCACCGGTTTCTTTTTCATTTACATACTGAGGATGAGCCAGTTTGATGGCAACTTTTTTGTCGGCAAATGGATCATGGGCAGAATAGACGGTCCCCATACTACCTCTACCTATTTCATCGATAATTCTGTATTTACCAATTTTATCAGGAGAGGCGGTCATCGCGTTTATTAAATTTAGATATCTTCCATTTTAAGTTTTAACAACATGAAATCCAGATCGTTTGCTAATAAACGATCACGTGCCTGTTGTAATTTATCTGTGTTTTTGTAGGGACCGACACGAACACGATGCCGAACATCCTGACCGTTAATGACGACACGTTGAATATCTGCTGTGACACCCATTAGAGCAAGTTTGGCTTTGATTTCATCAGCAGATTCATATTGTTTAAAGGAACCGACTTGAAGTACAAACATAACTGGCTCCTGATTTTTTTTGTCGCCGGCAGGAACATCTTCTTCTTCAACAGATTCCCATTCTGATATGTTAACTTCTTTATTTGGTAATATTTTATAAAAATCAAATTGCGGTTCAGGTAATTGAGCAATACTTTCGTCTTTATTATTTATAACTTCATTAGTTGTCGGCTCAGCAACTAATAAAGTATTGTTACTTTCGATTGTTGTATTATTTTGATAGAAGTAGACGATAACGGCTGCAAAAAGGCCTATTGATAATCCTGTAAGAAAAGACAGCATATTACTGAAACGATTTTTTTTCGGTTCGGCTGGTTTCTTTTTTATATTTTTATAATCTCTTGGCACTACATTTCCTCTGGAGAACTTACGCCTAATAGAGACAAACCATTTTGAATTACTTGTTTAGTTGCAACTATTAAGACAAGTCGCGCATTTCTAACTTCTTTATTATCAACCAGAAACTGACTGGAATTATAATAGCTATGAAAATCATTAGCTAAGTCTTTAAGATAGTACACTAGTTGATGAGGTTCATAGGTTTGTGCTGCATTTTCTATTACCTCAGGGTATCTGGCAAGCGCCGAAAGTAATTTGATTTCATGTGTTTCTGTCAGTACAGACAAATCAGCTAAAGCTTTCTTTTCATTATAAGTGTAGCCTTTTTCCGGCATTTGTCTAAACACACTACATATTCTCGCATGTGCATACTGTATATAATAAACAGGATTATCATTTGATTGTGATTTAGCCAGTTCCATATCAAAATCCAGATGTTGTTCACTTTTTCTCATAATATAAAAAAAGCGAGTTGCGTCTCTACCTACTTCATCTTGTAGTTCCTGTAAGGTAATGAATTCACCTGAACGCGTCGACATTTGTAGTTTTTCTTTACCACGATAAAGTGTTGCAAACTGAACAAGTAATATTTCCAGTTTTTCGGGATCAAGATCAAGTGCCTGCATTGAGGCTTTTACTCTTGCGATATAACCATGGTGATCTGCACCCCAGATATCAATAATTTTTTCAAATCCACGTTCTACTTTGGATAAATGATATGCAATGTCTGATGCAAAATAAGTTGCTTGTCCATTTTCTCTAATCAGAACACGATCTTTTTCATCGCCTAACTTGCTGGAACGAAACCATTGCGCACCATCTTTTTTGTAAATCCAGTCATTAGCAGTAAGTTTAGCGATACATTTATTAACGGTATCGTTATCGACTAATGATCGTTCTGAAAACCAATTATCAAATTCAACGCCAAAATCACTCAGGTCGCTTTTGATAGTGGTTAAAATGACGTTTAGCCCTTCATCAAAAACGAGTCGATAATTTTCTGCACCTAATTCATCGATACAGTATTTTATAAGACTATCAATTTTTAACTCAGCATCCTCTTCGTCAAACAGAGGCAATAAATTATCAACAGGAGTCTTAAATTTATCTGCATGAGTTTTATGCAATGCTTCGGCTATATCATTTATATAGTCTCCTTGATATGCATTGTCTGGAAAAGGAATGTTTTCATCATTTAGTTGTAAATAACGTAACCATACACTGACGGCAAGAATATCCATCTGTCGTCCAGCATCATTAATATAGTATTCGCAACTTACATTAAACCCTGCTTTTTTAAGTAGATTAGCAACAACAGCACCATAAGCAGCGCCTCGACCATGCCCAATATGCAATGGCCCAGTTGGGTTTGCGGATACGAATTCAACCAAGGTTGGTATATTGTTACCGATAGTCGAGTCACCATAGTTATCACCTTGCTTCAGGATATCGATGATGACCGACTGATGTGTATTTTGTAGTAGAAAAAAATTGATGAAGCCGGGACCGGCGATCTCGGTTTTCTCTACAATATTAGATTCAGGTAAATGCTCGATAATATTTTCAGCTAATTGCCGCGGGTTTGTTTTTGCAACTTTTGCCAGCACCATTGCAATGTTTGTTGCAAAGTCACCATGTGCAGAATCACGGCTATTCTCGATCGTTATATTGATGCGCTCGGATGTTGGTATGATCTCTTTCGATTCCAGACTCTTTAAAGATTGAGCAATGAGTTCCTGAATTTGTTTCTTCAACTAAGGGTGCCTCCGAAAATAGCCTATTTTTTGCAATAGCTGCGTCAGCTCCGTGCTCGTATCCTCATGTATTAGATATACATTCCGGTTCTGCGCGCGGTGCTTTCTTGCTCTTGCAAAAAATAGACTATTTTCGCAAGTACCCTTAGGTGAACAACTAAGCAGTTTAAAAAAGTGGCACATTCTAGTTGCTTTGCCGGATAAGTAGAAGCCGAACAACAGTTTATTTAACAACAGTTAATCCAAGGCTTTCCCAGTTTTGCATACCACCACGATACCATTTCAATTTTTGCGGAGGATAGCCGAAACGAAGTAATGTTTTAATATTAGAAGGTGACTGTCCACACCACATGCCATTACAGAAAAGCACGAGCGTTTTAGCACTTGAAAAGTCCCACAGATTTTCAATACTAATCGCACCAAATCTATCTTCCAGAATAGTTGCGATTTGAAATGGATCTGCACCAGCTTCCGGTTTTAGTAATGTCCATGGGATGTTGATAGATCCAGGTATTGTTCCACTTTTTACCCAATCTTCTGTACGTGAATCAATAACAAGAACTGAGTTATCTCCATTTGATGATCGTTTTAAGTAATCCAACATTTCTAATTCAGCAATGGTTTCAACGCCCTCAGCAAGTTTTGCGGGTTGAATACAAAATGGCGGACATTTTCTGGACGTTTTAGCGTAATCAGGATTGATTGTGTTTTCAGAAGATTGGTTTCTCTGGATTCTGACAGCTTTGCCATTATGCTTAACATCGACAAAGTCGATTTCATTACTGATGGCGACTTCAATGTCACTATCTGATGCCAGGGCAGTGAAACAAAAGCATGAAAGCAAAAATAAAATACTTAGTTTGATTTTATTCATGATGTCCCTCTATGACATATCCTGTGGATCAATGTCCAATGACCAGCGAACTCTTTTCCCAGACTTCATATTATCAAGTTGGTCAAGCCATTCATCTATATGCGAATGTAAGGTTTTTCGATTAGATGATTGAATAATTAATTGGTAACGGTATCGACCGCTGCGTTTTTCAATTATCGCAGGAATAGGTCCAAATAGTTGTAAAGCATTTTCAGTTAGTATTTTTAATTGATTCATAGCATCGTTAATAAAACGTTTTGCCTCGTTAGCATTATGCGCTTCGGCTCTCAGGAAAGCCATGTGTGCATAAGGCGGCAATGATGAATGTTGTCGCTCTTGTAAAAGAGATTCCGAAAAGTAATTATACCCATGATCGATAAGTTGTTTAAATAATGGATGTTCAGGGTTATGAGTTTGTACTACAACAGTTCCTTCTTTAGAGCCTCTTCCGGTTCGACCACTAACTTGCATAAAAAGTTGCGCAAGTCTTTCACTAGCGCGAAAATCCGTTGAAAATAATCCACGATCTGCATCAATAATGCCGGTGAGTGTGACGTTAGGAAAATGATGACCTTTAGCCAACATTTGTGTGCCAACTAAAATATCAATTTCGCCTGAATGTATTTTTTCAAGATAACCATTCATCGCATTTTTCTTTCGCGTCGTATCGCGATCAATTCTTGAGATAATCGCTTTTGGAAATAACTCAGCAAGAACTTCTTCAATTCGTTCTGTTCCATGACCTAATAACAGTAATTCTTCTCCACACTCAGCACATTGTTTGACAGCTTTTTTTTGTGAATCGCAGTGATGACATACGAGTATGTTTTTAGATTTATGATAAGTAAAAGGTAGTTCACATCGTTCACATTCAACCTTCCAGCCACACTGATGACAAAATAAATGTGCCGCATAACCTCTGCGATTAAGAAAAAGTAATACCTGATTTTTGTTTTTTAAATGTTCGGTAATTTCATCAACCAGTAATTGTGATAGTGGCCCATACATTTTCTTTCCGCGCACATCGAGTAATTTATGTGTTGGTGGTTTCGCTTCACCTGCTCTGGCAGGCAAAATCAAATGTGTGTAGCGATCTTTAATCGCGTTATGTAGTGTTTCTAAAGACGGAGTCGCGGAGCCAAGTACTGCCGGTACCTTATCGCGAGAAGCGCGAATGATAAGCATGTCTCTTGCAGAATAACGAAACGTATCCTGTTGCTTGTAGGAAAGGTCATGTTCTTCATCAATAATATAAAGTCCGGGGTTTGCAAGTGGTGTCCATACGGCTGAACGAGTACCTAATATTATTTTTGCTTTTCCAGTTTTAGCATCTTGCCAATATTTAGTGCGCTCGGTATCACTGAGGCCTGAATGTTGAATTGCGATATCAACTTCAAAACGATCTTTAAAACGCTGTATCTGTTGAGGAGTTAAACCAATTTCCGGAAGTAACACCAGACATTGCTTATTAGCTTTAATAACCGGTTCCATAATGGACATATAAACTTCGGTTTTGCCGCTGCCGGTTAAACCATCAAGTAAAAATGTCGAAGTAGTATTTATTGAATCAAGAATTGTTTTAATTGCTGACTTTTGTTCTTTATTTAATTTGAACGGACTTTTATTTATTCTAATTATTTTGTCAGAAGATTCGCGAAACTCTTTTGTAATTAATTCCTTTTTTTCAAGTGCCAATAGAGATTGTTTTGATCTTGGGTAAACATCATTTAATTCAGATTCATTGAATGATGTTTTGCTTTGCTGAATATGATTCAGAATTTGTGCTTGTTTTGGTGCTTTTTTAATATGGTTTGGATCTGTAGCAATGCCTTTCTCTGTTAAACACCAAACACTTTCTCGAAACTCACTAATAGAATTATTTTTTCTTAGCCATGCAGGCAACGCACTGAAGATGACTTCTCCAATCGCATAATGATAATAGTTACTTGCCCAGATAAGGAAATTTAGATGTTTAGTTTCAAGTAAAGGTTGTTTATCAATTACATGGTTAATCTTTTTTAACTTGTGTTGCGGGAATTTACTTTCGTTAGTTATTGAAACGACAATGCCCGTCACATCTTTGCGACGACCAAAAGGAACTGAGATACGTACACCTAACTGAATATTGTTAGCGTCAGAGTTATCTGGTGGTAAATAATCGAATAAGCTTCGCAGTGGTGTAGCTATAGCGACTCGTAATATGCAATTTTTTTTAATCATTTATAAAAATGAATATTTAAATATGCTTTTTCCGATGCGACCATCAGATAAATAACGAGCGATTATTAAAATAGTTGTTCAGGGATTGAACCTGAATCCGATTCTTGCAGAAAAATATCAGGTTGATTTGATTCTGCTGTCGATTTCGGTGCGTTTTCAATTCTGAATACTTCAAATATAGCATCCGGATTATTTGCAGTTGCAAGTTCTCCTGTAACTGGATCGATACGAACATTAACTAATCCTTCAGGTCTTTCCATAATTGATTCCGGCATGCCTTCAAGGGCAACTTTCATATAATCTATCCACATTGGTAGCGCAGCTCGACCACCTGTTTCGATACTACCGAGAGGTTTGAATTTATCAAAACCAACCCAGCTAACTGTAACGACATTAGCATTAAAGCCGGAAAACCACGCATCGTGTTGATCGTTTGTTGTTCCCGTTTTTCCTGAAAGGTCAGTGCGGTTTAATTGTAAAGCACGGCGACCAGTACCGTGTTTTATGACATCTTGTGTCATTGAATTCATAATCCATGCATTTTGAGCACTAATAGCACGAGGTGCGTATATAGGTTTGGTATTAGCGTCGCTTTCGATTTCTTCTTCAATGCTTGGTTCTGATGTTTCAGTAATACTTGTTATTTGATCTTCTTCCTTCATTTCAATTTCATTAATGTCGATGTCTTGCTCTATATCGACACATTTATGGCATACGACTAAAGGCTCTGCTTTAAAGGTAACTTCGTCACCATAGGTTTTAATTTCGTCTATGAAGTAAGGATTTATCAAGAAGCCACCATTAGCAAATACACTATAAGCTCTCGCAAGTTGCCAAGGTGTAATCTCGGCACTTCCAAGTGATAAAGAAAGATTATGAGGGAGTTGATCGATATCAAACCCAAACT
>JBFIIJ010000107.1:0-7454 GCA_041601315.1 Gammaproteobacteria bacterium | reverse complement strand
GAGCTTGGTGGCAATGATGGTTTACGAGGTATTGCACTAAAAGAAATTGAAACTAATTTTATTGAAATAGTGAGTAGAGTGAAGGAAGTAAATAGTGATGCCTTGCTTGTGCCTATGGAAATGCCACCAAATTATGGCAAGAAGTATCGAGAAGGTTTTGCGTCTATTTATAAACAGATTTCAGAAAAAATGGATGTACCAATATCAGAGTTTATTTTTCACAATATCGCTGATGTTCCGGGATTGATGCAGCCTGATGGCATGCACCCGGTACAGTCGGCTCATTCAATAATGCTGGATAATATTTGGCCAAGTCTGTCCAAGCTGATACAAAAAGAAAATTAAGAAATGAAATATTGTTGCTATTGTAGTGCCGAATTAATTTATGAAATTCCCAATGATGATAATCGTCACCGCTTTATTTGTAAGAGCTGTGACACGATTCATTATGAAAACCCAAAAATAGTCGCTGGTTGTATACCTGTTTGGGAAGATAAAATTTTATTATGTAAACGAGCGATAAAACCTCGCCTTGGTTACTGGACCTTGCCAGCCGGGTTTATGGAATTGGGTGAGACCAGTGTCGAAGCGGGAATGCGTGAAACTATGGAAGAGGCTAATGCGCATGTTGAAATTGATGATCTTTTTGCAGTTTTTAGCCTGCCACATGTAGGTCAGGTTTATATGATGTTTCGGTCCAGACTGATGAACTTGGATTTTTCACCAGGTATTGAAAGTCAGAAGGTTCGTTTGTTTAAGGAAGAAGATATTCCCTGGGAAGAACTGGCTTTTACAACAATACGAGCAACGTTAAAATTGTATTTTGAAGACAGGCAAAGCGGAAATTTTTCATTACACACCGGCGATGTAATAAAAAAAGAAAGTGGTTACGATTTTGTTCCTACCCTTAATATAAGGAGTAGCAAAACTAATTAGAATCCTAGACTTCTATCCACACGCCATTACTGGCTTCGTAAGACTTTCCTTCTGAAGTAACTCGATCACCATTATCAAATTCTTCATCGTTCCAATAACATTTTATGTCGTCACTTGTCGTTAAGACAGTGGCATCACCGTCAACCGGGCCAGTAATTTTTGATGTCTTTTTTGTAGGGTCTACTGCTTCAACTGGTTTTGGGTCTGACATAGTATCCTCCTTTTAAATTACGTCCTATCTTAATCCCAGAACGACAATTCTTCCAGTAATCAGCAAAAAAGTCTGATCTTATCGTAAATGTGCTTTGCTGCTGATGGTGTTGAGAATGTCATTTGTGGAGTCCTTTTCACAATTAAAGAGAGCGCTATTATCCGTGATATTTACTGAATCCTTATTTACACTACATAAGCAGATAAAACCTGCCTGATTAAGTAGTTTGTTGATTTCGTCAATATTGCCTTCAACTTCATTTTGGTTGATTACAGCACAAGCATGGCCCATATCAAATAATCGACGCTCAAGTTCCTGTGCAGTTTGTAAATTATTTTTGCCTGTTAGCCATGCAATAAAAGGTTGCTGTCCATAGCGAGCGATACGCTCATTTACACTCACTGTTTGTAATTCAGCTTTGTCGATAGCGCCAATAATCATGCCTGCTGCAACGGTAACATTGCTTAATCGATCAATAATTATGAACGAACCTGAACCTTTGCATAAGCTGTAAGGATCAAAAGCGACTGAGGCAGTCAGTGTTACATCACAGTGACCGATTTCATTTAGGTTGAGCACATCAGTATCAGACTGCTCAAGCGTATTAACATCAATTAAATGATTTATTTTTGATACTGAGCCATTTACCGTTTTGGTACCAAGCTTAATATAATATTGCTTACCAATCGTCATGGCTTTTTCTGTCATCCAGACAATTTTTGCATTGAACTTGTTACTGACTAAAGGTAGATCATCATTACGCACGATCATATCGCCACGACTAACATCAATTTCATCTTTCAGTGTTAGCGTGATGGCCATGGGTGGAAATGCTTCATCTATTTCACCGTCACTTGTGACAATAGATTTGATACTGCTGGTTTTGCCAGATGGAAGTACGGTAATTTTGTCACCTTTATGGACCACGCCTGCAGCAATCGTTCCGCAGTAACCACGAAAATCGAGATTAGGTCTGTTTACGTACTGAACGGGAAAACGCATATTGACAAAATTACGATCAGAAACGACCTCAACTGATTCCAGAATTTCCATTAAGCTTTGCCCTTCATACCAAGGCATCTGCGTACTCAAATTAACAACGTTATCGCCTTTAAGTGCTGAAATAGGGATGAAACGGATATCCATCTTTTCCAGTTTTGTCGTGAAATTTATATAATCACTTTTTATTTTGTTGTAGACCGCTTCATCGTGATCAACCAGATCCATTTTATTAACAGCAACAACAATGTGCTTTAAACCTAATAGTGAAGCGATAATGCTATGACGTCGTGTTTGTGTTTGTACTCCGTAACGTGCATCGATCAGAATGATAGCAAGGTCACAGGTTGAAGCGCCGGTCGCCATGTTGCGAGTGTATTGTTCATGTCCAGGTGTGTCTGCAATGATGAACTTACGAGTAGCAGTAGAAAAATAACGATAAGCAACATCAATAGTAATCCCTTGCTCACGTTCTGCTTGTAAGCCATCAACGAGTAATGCTAAATCAACAGTATCGCCTGTTGTTCCAGATTTAACACTGTCAGCAGTAATTGCAGCGAGCTGATCTTCATAGATCATTTTTGAATCGTGTAATAAACGACCAATCAATGTGCTCTTGCCATCATCAACACTACCGCAAGTCAGTAAACGTAACAGTTCCTTTTTTTCATGCTGTTCAAGATAAGCATTAATGTCTGTACTAATAAGTTCGGATTGATGTGACATACTAGAAATAACCTTCGCGTTTCTTTTCTTCCATTGAGCCAGCTTGATCGTGATCAATCACTCGACCCTGACGCTCAGATGTTTTGGTCAGCAACATTTCCTGAATGATTTCCGGCAAGGTCGTTGCTGTTGATTCAACCGCGCCAGTTAATGGATAACAACCGAGTGTACGAAAACGAACCATTTTCATTTCGGGTTTTTCTCCCGGCTCTAATGGCATACGATCATCATCAACCATGATGTCGACACCATCTCTATTTACGATCGGACGTTCTTTTGCAAAGTAGAGCGGTACGATAGGAATATTTTCCAGATGAATATATTGCCAGATGTCGAGCTCAGTCCAATTGGATAAAGGAAATACGCGAATACTTTCACCTTTATCGACTTTGCCATTATAGATATTCCATAATTCAGGACGCTGGCTTTTCGGATCCCAACGATGATTTTTATCGCGGAAAGAATAAACACGTTCTTTAGCGCGAGATTTTTCTTCATCACGTCGTGCGCCACCAAATGCGGCGTCAAATTTGTATTTATTTAATGCTTGTTTAAGTGCATCCGTTTTCATCACATCCGTATGTTTTTTACTGCCATGCGTAAAAGGACCGATACCCGCATCGACGCCGTCTTGATTGGTATAGACAAGGAGATCCAAGCCGAGTTTTTTTGCCAATTCATCACGGAAGGTGATCATTTCTTTAAATTTCCAGGTCGTGTCAACGTGTAGAAGTGGGAAGGGCGGTTTACCTGGATAGAATGCCTTTAATGCTAATTCCAACATGACGGCAGAATCCTTGCCGATTGAATACATCATGACCGGTTTTTCAAACTCAGCGACTACTTCACGGATAATGTGAATACTTTCAGCTTCGAGCTGCTTGAGGTGTGTCAGATTGTAATCAGTCATTCTTAAATATGTTCATCAATTTTAGGGAAATAACACGCGGGATAATGATTTTGACTCATTCCAGAGCATTAAAAAGCGGGGCATTATAGCAGAAGAGTTGTCTGGGGCTAGCGTATCCTCAACATAACTACCGTAATAAGGATGTACTTTTTTGTTTCAAAATGAATACAAAATTTATTGATTTGAATACACAGTAAAATATCGCCTGAGACGTTTATTCAGCATCCTCTTTAAGCAAATTAATGTTCCCTTGATCTTGAAAATATAACGTAGCAGACGTTGACATGTGCATTTTTTAGACTATATTTAGCACTCACTATATGGGAGTGCTAACAATTATGTTGGTGCTTATAAATCAATAGGTTAGGAATTTAGGAGGTTAGTCTCAATGAAAATCCGTCCATTACATGATCGTGTGATTGTGAAACGCGTGGAAGAAGACAAGTTGTCACCAGGCGGAATAGTTATCCCCGATTCAGCGACAGAAAAACCAATCGAAGGTGAAGTTATTGCTGTAGGCAATGGCAAATTACTAGAGAACGGTGAGTTACGTGCATTAGATCTTAAAAAAGGCGACAAGGTGTTATTTGGCAAGTATTCCGGTACTGAAGTCAAAGTCGGCGGCGAGGAACTTCTCGTGCTGCGTGAAGACGACATCATGGGTGTCATCGAGTAATCAAATAATCATTTAGTCAGATCCCTTTTTAGGAGGAAATTATCATGGCAGCAAAAGAAGTTATATTTTCGCACGACGCCCGTACCCGTATGGCAAAAGGCGTTAACGTGCTGGCGAATGCAGTTAAGCAAACGCTTGGACCAAAGGGTCGTAACGTAATTTTAGACAAAAGCTTTGGTGCACCAACGGTTACCAAAGACGGTGTTTCAGTTGCAAAAGAAATTGAACTTGAAGACAAGTTTGAAAACATGGGTGCACAAATGGTTAAGGAAGTTGCTTCCAAGACCTCTGATGTTGCTGGTGACGGTACGACTACTGCTACCGTATTGGCTCAAGCTATCGTCCGTGAAGGTTTGAAAGCAGTTACCGCAGGCACCAATCCTATGGATATTAAACGTGGTATCGATAAAGGTGTTACCGCTGCAGTTGCAGAACTACAGAAATTGGCTAAGCCTTGTGAAGATAGTAAATCTATTGCACAGGTTGGTACCATTTCTGCAAACTCTGATAACGCTATCGGCGATATCATTGCTGAAGCAATGGAAAAAGTAGGTAAAGAAGGCGTTATCACTGTTGAAGAAGGTTCAGGTCTTGAAAATGAACTGGACGTTGTTGAAGGTATGCAGTTTGATCGCGGTTACCTTTCTCCTTACTTCATCAATGACCAGCAAACGATGGGTGTTGAATTAGAAAGCCCATACATTCTTTTATTCGATAAGAAGATCTCAAACGTTCGTGATCTACTTCCAATCCTTGAAGGTGTTGCGAAAGCAGGTAAACCTTTATTGATTATTGCGGAAGACATCGAAGGCGAAGCATTAGCAACTTTGGTTGTTAATAACATGCGCGGCATTGTTAAAGTTGCTGCTGTTAAAGCGCCTGGTTTTGGTGATCGTCGTAAAGCAATGTTAGAAGATCTTGCTGTTCTTACAGCTGCTACCGTAATTTCTGAAGAGATCGGTCTTAGCCTGGAGAAAGCAACGCTTGAAGATTTAGGTAGTGCTAAGCGTATTCAGATTACCAAAGAAAACACCACCATTATTGATGGTGCAGGTAAGACGAAAGAAATCGAAGGTCGTGTTACTCAAATTCGTCAACAGATAGAAGATTCAACTTCTGATTATGACCGTGAAAAACTACAAGAGCGTGTTGCAAAACTTGCTGGTGGTGTTGCGGTTATCAAAGTTGGTGCTGCTACCGAAATTGAAATGAAAGAAAAGAAAGCTCGCGTAGAAGATGCATTGCATTCAACCAGAGCAGCAGTAGAAGAAGGTGTTGTTCCTGGTGGTGGTGTTGTCATGATTCGTTGTATTGCTGCTGTTGCCAAAGTTAAAGGTGACAACGAAGAACAACAAATCGGTATCAACATTTTGAAACGCGCACTTGAAGAGCCACTACGTCAAATCGTCACCAATGCAGGTGAAGAAGCTTCTGTCATCCTGAATAAGGTTGCTGAAGGTAAAGGTAACTTCGGTTACAACGCTGCAAATGGTGAGTTTGGTGACATGATCGAGATGGGTATTCTTGACCCTGCTAAAGTTTCTCGTTCAGCACTTCAAAACGCAGCTTCTGTTGCTAGCTTATTGTTAACCACTGAAGTCATGATTGCTGAAATTCCTAAGGAAGATCACAGCCATGGTGGTGGTATGCCTGATATGGGCGGCATGGGCGGCATGGGTGGTATGGGCGGAATGATGTAATTCTCCTGACACCTTAGTCCACTTAAGCTTTGTTATTTAGCTTAAGTTAAAGTGTTACAGAAACCGATCTACATTAGCTTGTAGGTCGGTTTTTTTATGTCTTAAACAAAATTATCTTTCACTATTATCGGATTTAAGGTTAATTATTGCATTAAATTTTACTGGTTTCCCAATGCCGTATCCTTGCACATAATTTACACCAATCTCTTTCAACATTCCTTTTATCATGTCATTTTCTACAAATTCAGCGATGGTTTGCATACCCATTACCTGACCAATTTCATTAATTGATTTTACCATTGCATGATCTATAGGATCATCGACGATATCTTTGACAAACATGCCATCGATCTTAAGATAGTCCACAGATAGATTTTTTAAATAGCCGAACGAAGATAAGCCACTACCAAAGTCATCTAGTGCAAATCTGCACTTTTTCTTTTTTAGTGTTGAAATAAATTTCATCGCTGTACTTAAATTTGATATAGCTGCTGTTTCCGTAATTTCAAAACATATTTTTTGTCCATCAATTTCAGTCGACTGCAGTTTCGAAATAATAAAATCCAGAAAATCTTGCTTCGTCAGTGATTGTCCTGAAAGATTGATGGAAACAAAATCTATTCGATTGAGAAATGATTGGTTTGTGACCAATAAATCAAAAGCACAATTAACAACCCACGTGTCTAGTTTTTCTATCAAGTTATAACGTTCTGCGGCTGATAAAAAAGCACCTGGCGGAATAGTTTCACCTTTCTCATCAATCATTCTAACTAAAAGTTCATAATGTTCTTTATTATTGCCATCAAGTGAGAGAATAGGTTGTGCATAGAGACAAAACCTATTTTCTTCGATTGCGTGGCTAATGCGTGTTACCCATTGCATCTCACCCTGGCGTTGTGCTATTTCTGTATCATCAACATGGTAAACGTGTATTCGATTGCGACCTAAGTCCTTAGCCATATAGCAGGCGGCATCGGCTTGTTTAAGCAACTCAGTCAGTTTATTTGTTTCATGTGTAATAGGTACTAAGCCAATACTCATTCCTACTTTAAAGCTTCGGCCTTTCCAGGAAAATTGATAATTTTGTATTGCCTTTAGAATTGTTGTGGCAACCCTATGTGAATCTTCAACTGAGCAGTGTTCCATTAATACACCAAATTCATCGCCGCCCAAACGTGCAAGAGTGTCACGCTGTCTTACCAGGTTTTTTAATAAGCTGCTGAGCTGACGTAGCAATTCATCACCTGCAATATGACCACATGTGTCATTAACTATCTTGAACTGGTCAAGATCCAT
>JBFIIJ010000106.1:0-7474 GCA_041601315.1 Gammaproteobacteria bacterium | reverse complement strand
TTGCCATTGAACCATCATCATTTAATATTTCAACGATAACAGCGGATGCTTGCAAGCCCGCCAAACGCGCTAAATCGCAACCTGCTTCAGTGTGTCCTGCTCTTGATAAAACACCACCGGGTTGTGCCATTAATGGAAAGATATGTCCGGGTTGAACTAAATCACTAGGCTTTGCATCTGGCGCAACTGCTTTTTGAATTGTCATTGCTCGGTCAGATGCAGATATACCCGTTGTAACACCTTCGGCGGCTTCTATTGATACAGTAAAATTAGTTGAAAAATTCGAGTTTGTTTGACTTGTCATTAATGGCAAATTCAATTTACGACAATGTTCACCAGTTAACGTCAGACAAATTAAACCGCGGCCAAAACGCGCCATAAAATTAATATCTTCAGAGCGCACGCAGGATGCAGCAATAATTAAATCACCTTCATTTTCACGATCTTCATCATCCATCAAAATAACCATGCGGCCATTACGGATTTCTTCAATGAGTTCTGATGCTGTATTTAATGCCATATTATTAATTACCTATTAACTGATCCAGGTAACGTGCAATTAGGTCAACCTCAAGGTTAACCTTTGTATCAATATTGTATTCTGAAAAAATCGTTTCAGATAAAGTATGAGGAATAATATTAACATCAAAAACATTATTATCCTTATCATTCACTTTATCATTAACGGTTAAACTCACACCATCAACCGAAATAGAACCTTTTTTTGAAATAAATTTACTCAATTCTGCAGGAAACGCTATTGTATATTTAACTGATCGACCTTCATCCTGTTTACTCACTATTTTTCCGATTCCATCAACATGTCCAGAAACCATATGCCCATTGATACGATCCGACAACATCATTGCCTTCTCAAGATTAATGCGAGCACCTGCTTTTAAATCTGAAAAGGTAGTCAAACTTAACGTTTCTTTGGACAAATCAGCACTAAACGAATTTTCTGTTTTCTCTATGATAGATAAACAAGCTCCATTCACTGAAATACTATCGCCTATTTTCATATCTGATAAGGACATCTTTTCTGTATTAAAAACAAAGCGGCTATCATCGCCTTTTTTTTCAATAGTAGAAATGCTTCCTGTTGTTTCAATAATGCCTGTAAACATTTTAAATAACTTCTTGGTTTTATTTTATAAATTATAAGTTAAGCGAAGATCCTGACCGAATCGTCTTACATCAATTAAATTCATTTTTTTTGCTTCACTTAATTTTTCTAATTGATTTAATTTTAATAGCGGCTGAGCGGAATCTCCTAACAACATTGAAGCCATGTAAACAATAAGTTCGTCAATTAAACCTGCATCTATCAACGCGCCTGAAAAAGTTGCGCCCGCTTCAACAATTATTTCATTAATCTCATACTCTTTTGCTAAATGAGAAAAGACTTCTTTTAACCACGATTCTGATGCGGATAAAAAAACGACTTCTGCACCTACAGCACTTAACTCAGCAATACTTTTATTATTTTCTTTTTCAGTATAGATAATAACTTTTCCTGCAACATTACTGGAAAGAGTAAATAATTTTGATTGTGATGGCGTCTTAAGTTGCCTATCAATGATGACTCGTACAGGTTGTTTAACATCAAAATCCAGGCCTCTCGCATTTAACGATGGCTCATCTTCCAACACGGTATCGACTGTAGTTAATACCGCACTACTTACTGCCCGTAATCGATGCACATCTTGTCTCGATTGAGCAGAACTGATCCATTGACTGTCCCCATTAGCCAAGGCAGTACGTCCATCCATACTCATTGCCATTTTACAACGAACATACGGCATAGCAGATGTCATTCTTTTGATGAAGCCGGGGTTAATCTTTATGGCTTCTGATTCAAGCAACCCAAGTTTAACTGTTATACCTGACTGTTCTAATTTTTTAATGCCTGATCCTGAAACAAGTGGATTTGGATCAAGCATTGCTACAACCACTTCTTTCACATTCGCTTCAATTAAAGCATCAACACAAGGCGGCGTACGTCCATGATGTGAGCATGGTTCGAGCGTTATATAAACAGTGGAATCAGATGCATCTTTATATTGTTTAAGTGCATTGACTTCAGCATGAGCTTCACCACTTACTGCATGCCAACCTTCGGAAACTATTTGATTATCTTTGGTAATAACACAACCGACACGCGGATTTGGATCACAAGTATAACGTCCACGCTTTGCTAATTGAATAGCACGAGACATGAATTGGTAGTCGTGCGCTAGCCACGTCAACTATCGTCTCCGTCATCTGGAACAAGTAGATCAAGTTGACTCTTTTGTAATTCAGGAGGCAACTCATTTTCGACACGTTCTATTTCTTCAAGAAAAGCTCGCACATCCTCAAATTTCCTATAAACCGAAGCAAATCTCACATAAGCAACTTGATCAATACCACGCAATTGTTCCATGACCCAATCACCTACCTGAATTGATTTTACTTCTTTATCACCGGTTGCTCTAAGCTTGTGCATTATATTTGAAACGGCAACATCAATTTTTTCCATTTCAACCGGACGTTTTTGAACCGCTCGTAACAAACCACCACGTAATTTTTCTTCATTGAAAGGTTCACGTCTTCCATCAGATTTAACAATGCGAGGGAAATTTAATTCAGCAGATTCATAAGTCGTGAAACGTTCCTTACAATTTGTACATTCGCGACGACGACGAATCTGATCACCATCACCAACAAGGCGGGAATCAATTACTCGTGTATCCGGATCAATACAAAAAGGACATCGCATTTTTTATTTCACTTTTTTAGTTTTCAAAATGCACAAGGGATTGCCAAAGCTTATAGGCAATAGCAACCCCTCATACGATAGATACTACAGTACTAAAATATTATTTTAAGTCGTCATTCGACTCATACAACGGTCTAGTTTTACAAAGCGCAATTACTTCACCTTTAACACGTTCGATAACAGACTCATCTCCCATGTTATCCATGATGTCACAAATCCAGTTAGCCACTTGTTTACAATCAGCTTCATTAAAACCACGTGTCGTAATTGAAGGCGTACCAACACGTATACCACTGGTGACAAATGGTGATTGCGGATCATTAGGTACGGCATTTTTATTACAAGTGATATGTGCACGACCTATAGCAGCATCAACTTCTTTACCGGTTAAACCTTTTTCAACCATATCCACCAGAAATAAATGATTGTCAGTACCACCAGAGACAATCTTTAAACCTCGTTCAACAAAGGTGTCTGCCATTGCAACTGCGTTCTTTTTAACTTGTTGAATGTAACCCTTAAATTCTGGTTCCATACACTCTTTGAAAGCAACCGCTTTAGCTGCAATCGTGTGCATGTGTGGGCCACCTTGATACGCAGGAAAAACCATGAAGTTTATTTTCTTTTGAATATCTTCATTCGCTTTACCCATGATAATACCTGAACGTGGACCACGTAAGGTTTTATGAGTTGTTGATGTTGTCACATCAGCAATTTGAACTGGGCTAGGGTATTCGCCAACTGCAACCAGGCCTGCAACGTGAGCAATATCAGCAACCATGATTGCGCCAACTTTATCTGCAATCTCACGGAAACGCTCCCAATCAACTACACGTGAATATGCAGAAAAACCTGTCATCAGCAATTTAGGTTTATGTTCCAAAGCTAATTCTTCAGCTTGGTCATAATCAATATAACCATTGTCATCAAGACCGTACTGAACTGCATCGTAGATACGACCTGATACGTTAACTGATGCACCATGAGTTAAGTGACCACCATGTGCCAAGCTCATCCCCATAATCTTATCGCCGGGATTAATCAAAGCCAGATATACAGCACCGTTAGCTTGTGAACCTGAATGCGGTTGTACGTTTGCCCAATCAGCACCAAATAATTTACATGCACGATCAATTGCCAATTGCTCAGCAACATCAACATATTCACAGCCACCGTAGTAACGTTTGCCCGGATAACCTTCAGCATATTTATTCGTTAATACCGAACCCTGACATTCCAATACACGTGGACTGGTCATATTTTCGGAAGCGATTAATTCGATATGTTCTTCTTGACGACGTCGTTCATTTTCCATCGCTTCAAAAAGTTCAGGATCAAACCCTTCCACTTTTGTATCTTTTGTAAACATAGTATTCCTCGATTGCTAATTAATATTTTCAGGTGAAATCGTTATCTCATAATTTAACTATGAGCAAAATAATTCTTATCGTTTTACGAAGGTGCTAATGCCCCCCGCTCTTCGCAATATATGGTATCAAGCCCCCAAAACAGGCACGAATATTACCAAAACACGCCCGCCAATGCATTGATGTAAACGGCTTTAATTTAAGTTCTTGACCTTAATATTAGTTTGATCAGGCATTTTTCCGTGAGATTTTATAAGTGCTTGATAAGTATAGCTATTTATTCTCTTCATTTATATCTGAAAAGTACTTTTTAATGAAGATATTTTCACATCTGCCGATACAGGGTTTAGGGGACTGAAACACCAGACAAACCTGATTTAAACATTATATTTACAGATAATTTATATATAAAACAATGAGATAAAGGATGGCGGCTAATTTAAAACAATCTTCGAAAAATGAATCAAAAAGCGTAGAAGCCCAATTCCTCAGGATTAATCAGGAGCGTATTGAGTTAACTCGACAAGGTTTGAGCGAACGTCAAAGTCGATTTATTGAATTACTACCCTTACTTTTTCATGAAAATAACCCTGTTCTACCCGGTTATATTAATGACGACGTTCCCGCTGGAATTTCCGAATATGCTCCGGAACAGTCATCTATCAAAGTCGCCAAAAGTTTTTTTAAAACTTATAAAACGATTCGTCGTGCGCGTCGGGTTATGGATATTAATGGCATGTATTTTATGGGTAGCAGTGGTTCAATTGCCTACAACAGCAAAAGTGATTTTGATGTCTGGTTACTGCATTCAACGTCATTAGATGCTGATGCAATCGACCTAATTCAGCAAAAATGTTACGCCATCGAAAAATGGGCCGAGGAGACCTTATTACTTGAGGTTCATTTCTTTGTATTCTCTGCTGAAGAATTTAAACAGGGAAAGCAGCAGGGCTTATCTTCAGAAAGCAGTGGTTCGGCACAGCATTATCTTTTGCTGGATGAGTTTTATCGTTCCAGTTTATTGATTGCCGGAAAGATCCCGACATGGTGGCTCGTTCCTCCTGAAAATGAAAAAAACTATGATGAATATATTGATGAACTAACCAGAAAAAATAAATTACGCACTTCCGATAGTATTGATTTCGGTGCTGTCGCAAATATTCCCGCATCAGAATTTTTTGGTGCTGCAGTTTGGCAACTTTATAAAAGTATTCACTCGCCGTATAAATCATTAATCAAACTTCTGTTGATGGAAGTTTATGCAAGCGAATACCCTTCAATATCATTATTAAGCATGATGTTTAAAGAAGCAGTTTATCAAGGCGTTGAAAAAATTGAAGACCTTGATCCTTATCTCATGATGTATAAAAAAGTTGAAGAATATTTAATGATTCGGAACCAACGTGAACGACTTGAACTTTTTCGCCAATGTTTCTATGTAAAAATCAAAGAACCCCTTAGCCAGAACATAAAGAAAAAAAGCTGGCGTAGAGATTTATTCAAACAAGTTGTTCTTGATTGGGGCTGGACACATAACCAATTCTTGTTGATGGATACTCAAAAAGATTGGCAAATCGAAATGATTTCTCAACAACGCAATAGATTAATGAATGCTTTAACTGAAAGTTATCGCTTCCTTTCAAAATTTGCCCGACAAAATACTGAAGTCTCGCGAGTTAGCCAAACTGAATTGAATGTCCTTGGACGTAAACTCTATGCTGCATTTGAACGAAAGACTGGAAAGATAGATATATTCAATCGTGATAATGAAACGAGCATGAATTATTCAAAATTAACCATCTACCAAAAGAAAAATGCGATGGGAAATAATAGCTGGCAAATGTATCAGGGTCACATTAGCACGCACGTCATCAATGACAATCAACCTGTAAAACGTGCATCAAATGTCCTTGAATTAATTGCCTGGTCATTTTTCAATCAAATTATAGATTCACATTCTGCTATATCACTTATCAATCAGGATGAACTATCCGTTAAAGAACTTCGTCAACTACTCATCTCATTTGAAGAAGAATTTCCTTCTCGTAAATTACCTGAAGCTGATTTCAACGATCTAAATCAAACCGTTCGAATTCAACATGCCTGTGTATATGTGAATGTAGGCTATACGCCGAACACAAATTCAAAAGACAATATTAAACACATTTCAAGTATCAGAGACAATATTCTGAGTTACGGTGCGCAACATACTAATCTTACTTATAGCTTTGATTTATTAATATGCACCACATGGGAAGAGCTACTGACATTTCGATTTGATGGCCCCGATGCACTCATACAATGTATTTGCGAATACCTTCGCTGGGCTCCACTAGGAGATGCCTATGGTCCACCCAAACTCAATGCATTTTGTCATTCATCAAGTTATGGCCCATCTATAACGAAACGCATTGAAGAAGTCATACAAGATGTAATTAGTACATTTTATGGAAAACAATTTCATAAATACATGCGCTACTTAATAGAAATTGAAGATTGCTATTACGTACTATTTAATGAATATGGTCACCTGCAACATAAATACATCGGTTCAAGTGCTCATTTATTACGTAGTTTGAGTAAACCTAATGATAAATTCAGCCCTGTCGTATTCGAACAACAAACGCATGGTGACAAATTAATTCAACAGCTTTTTAAATTGAATGTCGCTGATAAAATTCAATTGTTTTATTGCATTAACAATAATATGGCCGATATTTATATCATCGATGAAAACGGATCTTTGTTTTGCCAAACTATTCCATTCCATGATAGCAAGGCATTAATTAATCACTTCAATTTATTTTTCGAGGCAACCATTAATCGCCGTTCATTCCTGATGCTGGATATCCAGACAAATATTGAAAATATGGAAGTAGAGTTCTTTCAGATAAATTATGACAAGGCAAAAAAGATTTATATAAACAAAGTCAGCAATGAAATTGAAGAGTCTGGACAAAGCTTTTTCAATATTCAGGTTATAGGCAGTCCTGATGATGCACATAATTCACTAACTATTTTTTGTGGCGACATAGAATTTTCATTTATGGAACATGGCAATGATCTATTTAATGTCGTCGCAAAATACGTGATTGAACAACGCGAAAGCGGCCTCAAATATCCTATTTACATAACTGATATTGATATTTCAACAGGACTAATGGAACGTGTCGAATCAGACAAATTACAAACAATCCATTACCTAAATTACAAAAGGAAAATCGAAGATAAACTGAATCAGGCAATTGCGACCCAATAAGTCTGCTCAAGCAGGAGATTATCTAATTAGACTCAAGTATAATCTGGCAATTCTTAAAACTTGCCAGAAAAACTTACTAGAAATCCC
>JBFIIJ010000105.1:0-7497 GCA_041601315.1 Gammaproteobacteria bacterium | reverse complement strand
TGCATTACATGACATCAATCTTGCATTACGTTTTTGTGATGATGTCATCATGTTGTGTGATGGAAAAGTATTAGCTGCAGGTCCATCGAAAGAAGTGATTAATTCAGATTTGTTACGACGTGCTTACAATATTGAAGCACGTGTTGAGCAATGTTCAAAAGGCCATACAATTGTATTGGTTGATAAGCCAGTAGATTAATAAAGGAATATAAGATGTCATTAAAAGTTATTGGTGCAGGGTTAGGGCGTACAGGAACCACTTCATTGTTAGTTGCATTGAGGCAGTTACTTGGTAAGCCTTGTTATCACATGAGTGAAGTGTTTGATAACGAAGGACATGTTGAGTTATGGAAGCAGGCAAGTAATGGTGAATTACCCGATTGGGAAAACTTTTATAATGAATATGGCGCAACAGTTGATTGGCCATCAGCTGCTTTCTGGTCTGAACTTTCTGTTGTATTTCCTGATGCGTTAATTTTACTTTCTGAAAGAGATGCCGAGTCATGGTGGAGTAGTGCGAGTGAAACTATTTTCCAACTTGATAATATTCCCGGTACAGATAATAACAAACGTTCCATGCTTGAAAGTTTATTCAATAATAAATTTACGCCAGATTACCGTGATAAATATAAAGCGATTGCAGCTTATGAAAGGCATAACCTAATCGTAAAAGAGTCCGTTCCTAAAGATCGTTTATTAATCTGGAATGCCACCCAAGGTTGGGAACCGATATGTAATGCACTCGATTTGCCGATACCTGATGCTCCGTTTCCTAAAGTGAATACTCGTCAACAATGGCAAAATAGAGTAAACAGTAAAAGTAATGATGAAGGAATGTATGAAAGTAAAGCTTGTATGTATATTAATTCACCAGAGAAATACTTAAATCGCTTGTGTAAGCATTTTAATCATAAAGTGGATGCTGAATACGGTGATGGCAAGGGAACGGTTGATTTTAAATTTGCAACGTGCCAGATGTTTGCAAAAGGTGATGAACTGATAATTACCTGTCAGTCAGGTAATCCGGAAAGTATGGCAAGAGTGAAATATGTCATTGAAGATCATTTAACCCGGTTTGCATGGAAAGAAGATAAAGAAGTGAAAATTTTGTGGGATTAGAAAAATAATGAGATTTGATCTATTTATGTCTCATTAACTGAGCTTTTTGTTTTTGCCAGTCCCTATCTTTTTCGGTGGCACGTTTGTCATGTGCTTTTTTACCTCTTGCGATTCCGAGTTCGAGTTTCACTTTGCTATTCTTCCAGTAGAGTGCAGTCGGGACTAACGCAAAACCTTTTCGTTCAACAGCACCGATTAATCTGTTTATTTCATGGCGGTGTAACAATAACTTTCGCGTACGTTGTGGCTCTGCTTGAACATGAGTGGATGCGGAAATCAACGGTGTGATTAAGGCGCCAAACAAAAAGGCTTCATTATTTTTGAGTAGAATGTAGCTTTCAGCGATTTGCACTTTTCCTGCGCGTAAGCTTTTAAGTTCCCAACCAAGCAGGGAAATTCCAGCTTCGAGTCGCTCATCAATGAAATAATCGTGACTGGCTTTTTTGTTTAGTGCAATTGTTTTGCCACCAGATTTCTTGTTTTTACTCATTTTCGATTTCCAAACATATAATCCGGCGGATTATAACAGGAGTTACACTTAAGTCTGTAAGTAAAGCAAGATTAACTATTTTGTTTAACGGCGATGGCAGTTTGTTTTCGTAGGGTATCTATATATTCGAAAGCCTGTTTTGATTTTGATGATAAAACGCGAGCGTTATCAATATAGAGTAAACCGATGCAGGTATTTTTCGAACAAATTGGATAAATAAGTAAATTTTTCGGCAGCGCGACTTTTTTGCACCAATCCGGAATTTTTTTAATTAGTGGTGAGTGTGCAACATCGGGAATGAATATATCTGTTTGTTTCTGCATTGCGGTATTAAAAATATCATCATTATTTTGAATATTATAAAAATGAAAACGTGTCATTACATTCGAAATATCGACGCCTGCACCTGCTTGAGCTGTCATCTCTCCATTCACTGAATCTTTCAGGATAATGATAGCGTGTTCGCATTCAAGACCACGTTGCAAGGAGTTAACGACCATATTGAGTAATTCCGGAAACTTATATTGCTTGAACATCATCCCGGTAATTTTAGCTATACCAAAAGTTAGAATAGCTTCATGAAAACCTTTCTTGTTAACAGATGCTTCTGGAAGGTCAGAAGCTTCATTATTTTCATCATCGTTTTCTGCTTCGCTAAAGTCATAATCATGTTTTATAAAAGAAATAAAGTTTTTGCAAAACGTATTCTGATTCTGGTTGATACCAAGTGCATCACAATAACTCATCAGCTCTTTTAACAGATATTCCAGAATCTGGGCTATCTTTTCGTAACTCAGTGAGAAGCTCACTTTGTAACGTTTGATAATATGTTTTAATTCCTTTTCGGCCTGTTCATTATTACCACATGCGGCAGCTTTTACGATTTCATTGGTTAATGATGAGATTTGTGACAAATATTCTTCTGACTTTAATGGCTTTTTAGTTATTTTATGTGGTCTGGGTTGTATGCCCTGAATAATATTCTGTGGTAATTGCCATTCCGATGCGATAAATCGACCAATGCTGGCGAAGTTTGTGCCGAGAATTCTTTTACTTGCAGTATCTTCTTCGATCCCTTTTTCGATGACCAGATTCAGAATGTCGTTATATTCGTCGGGTAAAAAATAAATCGTGAATTGGTTGCCCAGGTTATGAAACATGCTGGCAAGAAAAGCTTCTTCTGCGTCAACAGATGATAAATTACCTGCTAATTTTTTGGCAAATATAGCACTTAAAAAAGACTGACAGGTATTACTTTTCATCGTTTCTGCCATGGGGCCATTATTTAGTTTTTCAAAAATCATGATACTAAGGGACATCGTCTTTATTTGACTTAGGCCTAGAATCACAACAGCGCGAGAAATTGTTTTTATTTCACCGCCAAATTGACCATAACTACTGGAGTTAACCAGACTTAAAATTTTACTACTTAAAGATTGATCTCTTAAAATTATTTCAGCCAGTTTTTCAGCGCAACCCTGTCCTTCGTTGACCTTCATCATATGTGCAATGCTGTTTCCCATTACTGGAAAATCCTTGTTCTTTTCCAGACTTTTCTTTAAAAGCAGCATTGTTGCTTGTTCTCTGACAACAAGATCATCCGTAGACCAATTTGTGTTAGTTATTTCATCATTGGTTTCTACATGCATATACGCATCGAGTGCTTCTTTCATCTCGATTGCACTTTGATATCTTTTTTCTTTTTCTTTTGCCAACGATTTGAGAACAATTAGATCCAGTGTCTTATCAATGGCACTGTTTCTGGTAGAAGGTGCCAGAATATTTTCATTCATGATCTTGTAGATCGAGACCATCGAGTTATCCGCTTTGAATAATGAATGTCCGGTAAGCATTTCGAATAGCATTACACCTATCGAAAACACATCGGACCAGGGGCCGACTGGACTATTATTGAGTTGTTCCGGTGCCATGTAATTCACTGTGCCTACGATATTAGTCTCTGCAGTGTTATGACCAGCGAAAGTAGAAATGCCGAAATCCATAATCCGTGGTTTATCATTTTCATCAATGAGGATATTGGATGGATTCAAGTCACGATGTATAACACCTTTTTCATGAGCATGGGCTAAGCCATCTAATACTGCCGAGATTATTTCCGTGGCTTTTATAACGGTTAACTTTTCTGTTTCATCCATGTGTTGACGTAAGGCTTTGCCTTTAACATAAGGATAAACCAAAAATGGTTTTTCATTATGTGTGCCAATTTCATAAAGAGGAATAATGTTTGGATGTTGTAGACTACTGACGCTTTTTGCTTCGTTAAATATTTGATCGCCATCTTTGTTTTTATGTAGAAGTGTTTTAACGGCGACCCGCCGATTTAGTTTTACATCTTTAGCTAAGTAGACAATACCTTGAGCGCCTTTGCCCAGTTTATCGAGCAATTCAAAGCGATCAATATATTCAATTTTTACAGGAGTTTCTTCGACGGGTTTCTTTTTTAGTAGACTGGAAAGCATAAAATAAATCGTCCCCGTTTATTTCTGTACTTGTTGTATTGCCAGCGAAGCCTGATTACGTAGCGTTTTAAAAAAACCAAGTGCTTCCATAGAAATATTAATATTTGAATCATCATTGTCGGCGTAAATTAAACCGATACACTTTTTGTTTACGATTAATGGATAAAGAACTACGGTCGTTGGCATGGTTAGCTTTCTTACCCATGAAGGAATTTTAGCTTTGTATTCATCTGAATTTACATTGAGAACTATATATTCTTTAGCATTTTTTATTGTCGAAACGAAGATGTCATCCGAATCATTCACGCTGTAGCGGAAGTCGGGTATGATTTCATCAATACCCTTACCCAAACCAAAGCGTGCAATTACTTGTTTGCTTTTAGCATTGTGGATAGCGAAAAGTACCCGGTTAAATCCCATACCACGATAAATCGTTTCAAGTACCATGGTCAGAATTTCATTGAGACTAGCGCCACTCAAAAGTGAATCTGTTATTTCAGCTATACCGTTGACTAATATATCGTGTTGATTTTGTTGTTGTGTTTTTGGCTCTTGATGGGATGTTTCAATGACGGCATCATTTTTAACATCTGCATTATTAACGTCAGTTGACGATTGCTCACCTTCTTTTGTTTCTTCAATATTTTTACGAAGGTTATTAAATACAGTGACCTTACTTGTATCAATATTTAATATTCGGGTAAATTCTTCGGCTTCCTTAATTGAAGAATCCAGAAGATTGGTAATGCTATCTTTAGTTATACCAAGAGACTCATTGTATCTCGCGGCCAACATTTCATAAGCTTGATCTCTATTTTCCGAGTCACTTGAAATGGCACACAGCTCATTTGAGAAACAGGCGAGCTGCCTTAAAGATTCATTTGAATTTTTGGCAACGGGAACAGATCCTTCCGGAATCTTTTTCATGCTATCACCGATAATATTAGGTAACTTCCATTCCTTTGCAATACCACGACCTAATTGTTCATAAGAAACGCCTAACACAGAACGCATGGCCTGATCTTCGTCCACGCCCTTGTTCGAAACCAGTGTTTTTATCGCTTCAAATTCTTCCGGAAAATAATAAATTGATAATAATTTTCCGAGCAAGTGAAACATCGATGTAACAAATGCAGCTTCAACATCATCAGCATCGATGTTTTTCATTTGCTTAGCTTTTTCACGCGCTATGATGCCACTCATTAAAGAGGTATATGCGGCGTTCTTTAATTCATTTGCCTGTTCATTATTTTGTAGATGTTCAAACAAGATGATGCTTAGTAATGCTGCACGGACATGTTCATAGCCAAGGATAACAACTGCTCTGGATACGGTAGTTATTTCTCCTCCGAACTGTCCATAGAATGAAGAGTTAACCAGTCGAACTACTTTTGTCGTTAAAGCAAAGTCTTTCAATATTACATTTGAAAGTTCAGTAGCAGAACTGACGCCGGTAGAAGAAGATTTTTGATTTATTTCAGTAATATGAGTTGAAACAGCAGGGAAATCTTTTTTCAATTTCATGCGACGTAATAAAAATTCTACCGTACTGGATGTATTACTGTCGGATGATTCTTTATTGTCTTCATTATCAACTTTTAAATATATTTTTAATGCCGCCTGCATTTCGGCTGCATTCGAATATCGATTTGCAGGATCTTTTTCCAATGCCTTCATGACAATAGTATCAAGATCTTTAACTATTTCCGCATTACGTGACGATGGTGGCGCTACGGATTCATTTGTTATTTTATACATAACGGCCATCGTATTATTAGCGGAATAAACTTGATGTCCTGTTAACATTTCATAGAGGATTAAACCGCAGGCAAAAATATCAACTGATGGTCCTAACTCGCTGTTGGTTAATTGTTCGGGCGAAAGGTAGTTAGCAGTACCGGTAACTTCTGTGCTAGCAGTCATTGTTCCTGCAATTACTGAAATACCAAAGTCCATGATACGAACATTGCCTTCTTTATCAATTAAAAGATTTGAAGGATTTAAATCGCGATGGATGATTTTATTATTATGCGCGTAACCGATACCATCCAATACCTGATTTATAATGTTAACGGCTTCAAATTGTTTTAACTTTTCGTCGCGTTGTAAACGTTGTTTAAGTTGTTCTCCCTCATAATATTGGTAAACAAGAAAAGGATTTTCTTCATGGAAGCCTATTTCGTAGAGGGGGATAATATGTGCGTGACTTAATTGACTGACATTTTTCGCTTCTTGATTGAGTTGTTCTGCATCCTGACGTCGTTTATCCAGCGTTTTGATCGCCACTTTTCGGCCGAGTTGAGTATCCTCCGCTAAATAGACAATGCCTTGCGCACCTTTTCCCAGAATATCGATTGGTTGAAATCGGCCGATATGTGTTGGTAATAGTGAGTTTGTTATTTTATTCGCCGTTGCGCCCATATTGTGTCTCTATATTCCTTATATCAATAGCGGCAAAATAGTCTTATTCTTGAGACAAAATAAGAACTTCCTGTAAGATTGTAGTTAGTATCAAATTCGCGGAAAATATGACAAAAACAATACTAATTATATGTCTGTAAAACGATCTTCTATCCATGGCCAGTGGTCTTCTCGCTGGGCTTTTATCCTCGCGGCAACGGGCTCAGCCGTTGGTCTCGGCAATATCTGGCGATTTCCTTATTTAACCGGTGAAAATGGTGGTGGGGCTTTTGTTCTGGTTTATCTGGCATGTGTGATATTGGTCGGTGTACCCATTATGATGGCAGAAATTTTATTGGGTCGTCGAGGCCGCCAAAGTCCGATAAATACGATGGGTGCTTTAGCAAAAGAAGAAGGACTCAGCCAGCATTGGCATTTGCTTGGTTGGATGGGCGTAGTCGCCGGTTTTATTATTCTTTCTTACTATAGCGTTATTGCAGGTTGGACACTGGCCTACGTTTTCAGAATAGGTGCCGGAGTTTTTGTTGATACTGACGCTGCATTATCTAAACAAATATTTACTGAATTAATTTCCGATCCGGAAAAACTATTAGCATGGCATACAACCTTCATGTTAATGAGCGTAATAATTGTTTCTCGCGGCGTAAAAAATGGTCTTGAACAAGCAGTTAAATTTTTAATGCCGGCGTTATTTATTTTACTGTTAGTTATGGTTGGTTATGCCATGAGTACAGAAAAGTTTATAGAAGGGCTTACTTATTTATTTGTACCTGATTTTGAACAATTAGCTGAAAAGAATTTTTTTTCGGACATCTTCTTGCCCGCATTGGGGCAAGCGTTCTTTAGTTTAAGTATCGGAATGGGCGCTATCATGATCTACGGCTCTTATTTGTCACAAAAATCATCGATCACTTTTAATTGTTTTACCATTGCGATAGCAGATACGACGGTTGCCATCCTTGCCGGTATCGCTATCTTTCCGATTGT
>JBFIIJ010000104.1:0-7569 GCA_041601315.1 Gammaproteobacteria bacterium | reverse complement strand
TGTCGAAAAACGGCCTTATAAGGATTATCGCAACCTACGGTTCAAACCAATTCATTCAAAACTTCGTTATTTATTCTCGGGACTCTATAACTTCAATAAACCACTCTGCGATAGCCTTCCATCAGAATACATAGACGTTTTGTTTGGCAACGATTCAACCAAAATTAAATCCACTGTCACGCTACCGATGAATAATGAAGAACCCCTTGGGTTATTTATATTAGGCAGTCAGGAATATAATGCCTACCGACACGGATTTTCCATCAATCTCCTGAATTATTTAAAGAACGTATTCGTAAAACAGTGCAATGCGCTAATTGGATAGCTTAAATACAATATAAAGTCTCCCTACTTTAATTATCTTGATTTATTGATACTTCCACTCCTATTAGGAGTAGAGTGTTCTATATTGCTTAGGCATATATTTCCTTTCCATTATCAGGAGAACAACGATGTCTAAAGAAAGAAACAGTAGAAAAGAAGCACAAAAAAAGCCTGCCCTGTCTTTAAAAGAAAAACGCGCCGTAAAGAAAGCCAACAAAACTGACAAACAAGGCCTTCTTACATCCGATAGATAAAAGTTCGTAATCAAGAGCTCTGCCCGCTCTTAATTCTCTCTTTAATTTAAAATAGCAGAAGATTTAATCGGGTACGTTTTTATCAATACCGATCCCAAAGCCACTCCGAATAACAGCTTTGATATAAAGCTAACCAGTAACGGCATTAAACTAATAAACGACGGATTAAGTAACGGTAATATAACAAAGAAATTAATCTTCCAGACCAAAGCCAGCGTAATTAAGCTGCTTAACATGATTCCCGGCTTACCATAACGAACAAAGACAGGCTTTAAAACAATCGCAATAAATAACAGCGCCAATACTAAAGAGAGTAACAAGTGAATAACAAGCCCGAGTACAGGCGCGAAGCTTGAACCGGTTACAATTGGAAATATAGAAGCAGAAACCTGACGCGCAATTTCAGTTGCGCTAATAGAGCTAAATGAACTATAGAGCGACACCCAAAGCACTTCCACCATTCCCCCAGTAAGCCCCGCAATGATAACAATTCGCTTATTCATGAATTACTCTCCTCCACGTTTAGTGTTCTAAGAGTAATATGATTTATATTTACAAATCGTTTATTGATTTATATCAACAAAAGAATAGAAGAAGACTTACACAGTCTTACTTTAACTAACGGGCGCTAATTCCTTTATTTTTAATGCACTACTAGAGGCAATGCGGCATTAAGTGCGTCGAGGTGATTAGATTTACAATATGGGCAGACGGCTATCCGACCGGCTTTTTTTTCATTGGACAGCGGTTGCCAATCAGGACAAATAAAAGAATCTCGACATACCTGACATTGGTAATAATACTGGGAAGGACTACGTGATGCTGTGTGGGTATTCATCGTCTTCTCTCCTTCAAAAGTGAGACTAGCCAGACTAGTTTCTTCCATGTTTTATTTATTAAATTTCCTTCCTACCTTTATAGTTCAATTTTAATCATTGCGCTATGTCTTAAAAACAAGACGCTACTTACGTTGTGATCTTCATCAAGAAGATAAGAAGAGCATTCTTCCAGATTGATTTACAGATATAAAAAGATAGCCTTTGCAGTGAATTAAGTGAAACAAAATAAGAAAAGTGCACTGCACCATTTAATTTAATTAAATTTATTTCATAATTTAAGCCTGAATTACCCCCCATAACCCCTTCATGGCGAGTGATGAACAAATTATTGCGGACAATATCGAGACCATAGATGTTTGTCTTTTTTCTGGAAGTTTTAATCCATGAATACCATAAAAAAGATTAACTAAGGCTAAAATTATTATTGTTATAGGTAATCCAAAAGAAATAACCACACCTAAACCTATCTCACGCCAAAAATCCAAGCCAATTATCAACCATGCAATTTCTTTACAAAGTAAAGCTATCCATAATGTAATAAGCAACCAATTCATTTTACTTTTTAAACCCATATTCACGATCCTATGAACGAAGAAAGGAGCTGAAGTACCAACAGTAGGCGCTTTAGGCGACATCTGGAACAGCTACCGAAGACCTGAGTCCATATAAAAATAATAATAAAGATAGTCTTTCTATACAGATTACTATATGGTGCGGTTATTAGTGAATTTTTTGTAGCGGTTCCCGGTAGTTCCTCGCAGTGTAAAGCAGCAGTCCTTTCCGTAAAGATTCCACAACAACTAGCATGCTAATACATTGTTTTTTAATAACTTAAAGAGGTAACCGATAATGGCTACAGGTACAGTAAAATGGTTTAACGATAGTAAAGGATTTGGATTTATTTCACCGTCTGATGGCAGCTCTGATGTTTTTGTTCATCATAGCGCTATTAATGCAGATGGATTCAAATCACTTGCAGAAGGTCAAAGTGTTAACTTTGATACCGAGCAAGGTGCTAAAGGACCAAGTGCAATCAACGTCGTTGCACAATAGACCAAAACAGACAGTTTTAGTCCAGGAAAGCCCCGCTAATTGCGGGGCTTTTTTTATTTCTGTATCATTAAAAACAGCAACCTGCTCTTACCGCTAAAATTCAAAATTAAACCTCACGACCTTCCCCTGAAGTGCATGTAAGATATAAAAAGACGCTGAACTTTTAAACTTCCAAATAAACAAATGAGTAACTTATGAAAATATTAATACCATTTATATTTATCTTACCCATATTGTTTCTAGCTGGATGTGATCAATCCGACTCGCCATTAAGTGACAGCCAGATTAACGATAAAATTACAGACACTTTTTATTGTTTTGCTACTGCGGAATCTATGGCAAAAGGAATTGATGAAAGTTATGCCAACGATGCCAGACAATTACAGCAAACGTATTTACATATGTCGGCAGAAAAATTTTGTAAATCAGAACAGGTCGATCGGTTTATCTGTATAACAACGGGAATCTATGACGGCAAAGATCCCGATAGTGTCTGCCAAGAACCAGAGGGCTGGGATCATGATGCATTTGTAAACTGCTCAACTGATGTTCAGACATTTATCAACACAAAAGTAATACCGGCACTTGATCCAAAATACCAGGAACTGGAATCGCAATTTAGTCAGTCGTCTTTAGATGAAAACGCTTTTCTAAAAAAACATTACGCTGATAATTGTAAACAGTTAGTTAAATAACAATGTCATGATAAAAACAGTCATAACACGACTATGCTTTACTGCATTATGTTTTCTAACAACTGTTTCAAATGCAGAACAACTAACATGGTCAGGCAAAAGCGTACTACGGTGATATCTACTTCACGACAGAATTAAAACCCCATGCAATATACTCTGTCCCTCCTTGATCTAAAGGGAACTAAAGGGCACTGAGCCCGCAACTAAAATCAGTTCAATATCTTTTCGGTACAAATGTCTGTTGATGCATCGCCGTGCGTTTATAACCTTTTCCTTCCTTCAGTGGCGGAATTTTCGGAACTTCAGGCTTCAAATCCTTATACGGAATCATTTCCAATAGGTGAGATATACAATTCAGACGGGCACGTTTTTTGTCGTCAGAAGGAACAACATACCAGGGAGCTTGTGGAATATCAGTATTGAAAAACATCTCATCTTTGCACTTGGAATAATCCATCCATCTCGATCTGGATTCCATATCCATAGGACTCAGTTTCCATAATTTATGTCGCTCCAGAGCACGCCCCTGAAAGCGCCTTTCCTGCTCCTGATTACTGACCGAAAACCAGTATTTAATGAGGATGATTCCAGAGCGCACCAATGCGCTTTCGAATTCCGGACAGAATCGCAAAAACTCCTTATATTCTTCCTCTGTACAAAAACCCATTACTTTTTCTACGCCTGCGCGGTTATACCAACTCCTGTCTAACAAAACGATTTCACCTGCTGCCGGTAGATGCGTGATATAACGCTGAAAGTACCACTGTGTTTTTTCCCGTTCCGTGGGCGCGGGCAACGCAACTATATTACAGAGCCGAGGGTTCATGTGTTCCATAATTCGTTTGATGACCCCACCTTTACCGGCAGCATCACGACCCTCAAAAATAACGACAACTTTAAGTCCTTTCTCCTTTACCCATTCCTGTAGTTTGACCAGTTCTACCTGAAGCCGAAACATCTCTTTTTCGTAAAACTTTTTCGGCAGTTTCTCTTCTTTTTCGCCTCTCAATCGTGGATCATTTTCATGATACGCATCCACTTTTTCAGCAAACTTTTTCCTATGTTTGGTAGTTTTTTTCTTAGCCATAATTTTCTTCCGGTTATTATTATGTTTCAGTTATCAATTGTACTACTTAGGTAATATCAGGATGATTATTCTAATAATTACGTTTCGTGGCGCCATCAAACCACCCTATTGTGCAACAAACCTATCTTATTATTAGTATAGTCGATCAATATTTTGTATTTTTGATGTAGATCAGAAAAAGTAAATGTCTATGAAAACTTGAAAATATTTTTTGGCACTGAATTTCTTTATATTGATGCATTGCCATAATGTCTGACACAGATAACAGCCCTGGTCAGTCAAAAATGACCCTTTAATTTATAGAAATTACACGATTAAACTTGATTTAAATCAATTCAAAACATTCATTTTTGCTCATACTTGGCATACGCAAGAGGGAGATGAATCATGAAATATGTAAGAACCGTTTCAGGCGGAATGATAGCAATTACACCTAAATCAAAACCACTAAATGAAGAAACAAAACAAGCTGCAAAAGCCAAACATCAAAATAATAAATTGCAGATTAAAGACCTGAGTCCAGAAAAGTAAAAGGAAGCCCCCTTTAGCTGCAGAAACCATAAATCAAAGGCCTGACCCTGCAACTCGATCTGAGATTGCATAATTAATTACATTTGTGGCCGGATCTATGAAAGACACTTGCTGTACCCCACAAAGTTGCATGTAAACATTGACTGTCCGCACTCAATACCGCGGTCATGGGTCCGACTACAGATTTTAGCTCTATAGTACGATTTTCAGGCTGTGAACATATCCACGTACTTTGTCCAATATGAGCTGATACTAATGTACCATCGTCTTTAAGATCAAAGTTCAATTTTCCATTATGCAACCATGGACCAAGTATTTCATAGCACAACTTATGTTTTAATTTTTCCGCTTCCCTAAGCCCCGTATTTGCAACAGAATCATTCGGAATAATTGTTAGAGCTTTTTTATAGAGCTTTATTGCCAGTTCTTTATCTTTATTATTTAGTGCCTGTTCTGCTTCAGTAATAAGTGAATTATATTTTTCTTTCTTCTCATGCTCAGCTTTATTCTTTGCTTCTTCTTCATGACGTTGACGTTCTATGTTAGCAAGGCGCTTCTTTTCTTCATCTTTTTTCCTTTGGTCTTCTTGGCGCTGTTTTTCCAATTCTATAAGACGCTTTTTTTTCGCCTCAATCTCTAACTTCCGTTTTTGTTCTTCTTTACGTTTAGTTTCTATCTCAACCTGTTTCTTCTCCTCTGCCTCTTGTTTTTCCAATTGTTTTTCAAGTACTTGCAATTCTGCATCCGTCACAGCAATAACAGATGTTAAATAACCAATTGAGAACAGCAAACCAATCAGTAACAAAGATGGCGTTTTAAATTTCATTCAATTTATTATAGTAAACAAATTTGCTTTAACACTTCATGCATCTGAAAGCATATTCATGAATATCATAAATCAAAGACCTGACCCCCTATTGACCCGTATTGAGCCCGTGATCCTAAAATAAAGGGCTCTGACCCCTTTAATTTAAAGTACTTTTCATGATATAGATCAAAAATAGCAGTAGAATGTTAATTACACTTAAACTGGATAGGATGTCTTTTCTGTCGACATAGGAGAGAAAGCCATGAAAAAAGGTAGCAATAATAGCGAAGAAATTTTCAACATAAGTGCAAAAGCAATGGAAGAATTATGCCAGTCAAACATGGAAATATTTAAAAGCTTTTTAGACGTTCAATCTGATTATACAAATCTTTGGCAAGAATACTTGAATGCACAAATGGACCGTTTAGCAACGGCAAAAAACTTCTCAGATGTAATGTCCACAGAATCCGGCTTAGCGGCGGAATATACAAGTAAATTTACTGATGCTAATCAACGTTTATGTGAAGCTGTCGCAGAAGCCATAGAAAAACAGAAATCTTGCTTAAACATACCAGTTGATCTTGAAAACATGCTTCCAAATCTAAAAGATTTTGAAAACATACTTAATTCAGCGACTAAAAATGTAAAAACATCCGGCAAGAGTACCAGTAAAAAATCTGACTGATAATTGATTGGTCTTCATAGGAAATTATAGAAGGGTTCAGACCTCGCAACGCTAAATATTTCGGAACTTTCTATACCCGAATATCGAGCAAAGCTCCTTTGAGTTGATCATCGACTTTTAATACCTTGGCTGAGGCTTCCACTTGCTGTTGTCCCAATTTTAAATCAACAAGACTCGTGGCTAAATCTGCCACATCAATGGATCTGTCAGCAGTGGCAATTTTACTTGCCGCAGCTGTCGTCTGCTGCAAGCCGCGCTGGATACCCGTAAGGGCAGATTGAGATACACTAGAAATCATATTATTTAACGTTGTTTGTCATAGCTAAAGGACTTAGCTGCTATTTCTCTAAATCCTTTAGAAGGAGCTTGCTGAACTACGACCTACGTCACAAAAATAGAGATAACGCACCGAATTTGGAGATTTATCGGGTCAAGTTTCTTGCTAGTAAAAAGCAAGTCCTGACATTGAAACGTTAGTTAATAATTATCTTTCTTTAGCCATGAGGTCTTTGAAGAAACTGAAAATGTCTTTATCGACAAAGTCTTTAAATTCACCTGCATCAAAGAAGACTGAAAAGCATTGACTGCAACTTTCATAATGAATATGAGGTTGGTCAGCGACAACCATTTTTATCATCGTTGCTGAACAAGCCGGACAAGATATATCGCCTTTTTTATTGAACACCTTGCCGAATTCCGGATCTCCTGTATCGATTTCATCTGCATCTTCCTGGTCCTTCAGAAATTCATGTTTTGCTTGATCAAACCATAGACCTTTACAGGAAGTGCAACGCTCTACTATCACGTTATAGATTTCAACATCTTCCATTTCGGCATCGCATTTAGGGCATTGCATATTATCTCTCCACTGTTTTTGTATGTTCACTCTACTTAAATGCAGACTCTTTACCTGACCTGCAATGATTAAAAAACTAATTATCTTTTGTTAATTCAATTATAGATTGAAAATTGTCAGATGGCAGTAAGGCTTGCTTCACGTATTCTCCCTGTTTCCAATAAATGAGATACGCCTTTTTGTTTTTCTTAGATGAAAGAACACGATATTGATCATCTTTAATATGTAAAGCGGCACAATTTTCCAAGCCAATAGCGACGCCTTGTGTTGTTTTCATCATCGCTTTTAAGGAAGGCTGGCGATGCTTTTCAACATCATAATGCGGACACATCAACAAATCTGCATAATTCAAACCAGTGACTTTAATTAACGCCTTATTCTTTCCGTCTTTGAATTTACGCGAATCGCTATTGCCTTGTCGAAACCAACAAATCGCA
>JBFIIJ010000103.1:0-7583 GCA_041601315.1 Gammaproteobacteria bacterium | reverse complement strand
GTTAATAACTCTTTATAGAGAGACGTTGCTCTGTCACAACCAATATCTGGAATTAAACGTGTTTTAACCTGACCAGCAACAGGTGATTTGGCAAACACCAAAAGTACACCTTGTATATCCATCTCTACGAATAAAGCTTTGCTAAGCTGTTAGTGTCGAAATGAAAATAATAAAGCAATCGTAATAACCACATTTTTAATATTGTTTTAATTATTCCATTATGCTCCCAACGACGACTTGAACTCAGCACTTTGTCTTTAAAACAAATCGGTTTTGACCTTTTCAATAAAATCCGTGAAATTGCAATGTCTTCCATCAACGCTATCTCTGGAAAACCGTTTATTTCATTAAACATTTTTTTACTCACAAATAAAACCTGATCACCCGTCGCTATACCCGTTAATCTAGAACGGATATTCATGCATTGTTCAATAATTCGAAACAACAAATGGTGCCCCGATAAACTGACATCGAACCTGCCCCAGAAATTTTCACTTTTATTTATTTCTGAAAATAATTCCACAACAGTCGAGGGTAAGCTGGTATCTGCATGCAAAAATAATAACACATCACCCGATGCTTTTTTTGCACCAACATTCATTTGAATTGACCGTGATTTTTGTGATTGAATAAGTTGGTCACATAATGGAGAAGCCAATAAATCAGTATTGTCACTACTCCCACCATCGACAACTATTACTTCATGACCTGATTTTCTAAGTATTTGTAACTTATTTAAACATTGTTCTATTTGACTCGCTTCATTAAAAACGGGAACAATAATAGATAATTTACAATTCATAATTCCTTAAGAAGCCAGAGCGCCACTGCAACTACTACCTTGTCCTGCCGTACAACCATAACAATGATCACGAACTGCTATTGAATCACCTTCAATATCAGCATTAATAAGCTCGGAAATATGCACGTGTTGTACCTTATCACTTAAATTCAAATTCAACATTTGATTGAAATCGCAATCATAAACATTGCCTTGCCAATCCACACTAATTAGGTGACGACACATAACATTTTCCAGGTTTTCATCTCGATATGATTGTTTAAGCAAGGTCATATAATCATTTAACTTATTATTGGAAATCAGCGTACTGCCAAAACGTTGTATAGGCATATTGCAAAGTGTAAAAAGTTGATTGAACGTTATACCGTAACGATCTGATAATTCTTTTTTGTACGCTTTTTCAAGTTCTTCTTGTGAAGGCGGCAATGCCGGCCCCTGCGGGTTGTAAACTAAATTTAAAATCAGGTTTGTTTCTGATTTTCCATAACCAAGATCATTTAATTCTTTTAACCCAGCGATACTTCTTTCAAATACACCTTTGCCTCGCTGAGCATCAACATTTTCTTCTTCGTAACATGGTAAAGATGCGACGATTTCAACTTCATTTATTGCCAAAAATTGTGCTAACTCTTCCATTCCCGGTTCAGACAAAATTGTTAGATTACAACGATCAATAACATGGATATGATTATCTTTTGCATAAGCAACAAGATTTTTAAATTCAGGATGAAGCTCTGGCGCGCCGCCTGTGATATCAAGCGTTTGAATGTTTTTATTAATAAGAAATGATTTTACTGACTCTAAAGTTTCAGGTGACATTTTCTCCGTTCTTTTCGGACTGGAATTAACATGACAATGAACACATTGCTGGTTGCATTTTAATCCAATGTTTATCTGTAAAGTACTTAACTCTTTCCTCTCAATCGAAGGGAAATTCAATTTATCTAGATGCGGTAAAGTCTCGTGCATAACAATTTTAAGTAAATATGAATTTATCCAGCGTATTAATTTCGTCCAAAATCGTCATCAAATCTAACAATATCATCTTCTCCTAGATAAGAACCGGATTGAACTTCAATAATTTCCAAAAGACCATCACCTGCATTTTCAAGTCGGTGTTTCACTCCTAAAGGAATATAGGTTGATTCGTTTTCATGTAACAAAAACTTCTCTTCACCCTTGGTTACCGTAGCTACCCCTTTAACTACAACCCAATGTTCAGCCCGTTTGGCATGAGATTGTAATGATAATTTCTTACCTGGGTTGACTATCAATCGCTTAGCCTGAAAAGTCTCTCCCATATCAATGGAATCATAACTTCCCCACGGTCGATAGACCTTTCGATGTGTCAAAGATTCACTTCTATTTTCATTTTTTAATTTTTCAACAATCTTTTTAACATCTTGTGTTTTGTTTTTGTCGGCAATCATGATGGCATCATCTGTATCAATAATAACCATGTCTTCACAACCGATAGTAACAATCAGTCCTCGTTCACTTCTAATAAGACAGTTTTTGGTTTGCTCAGTAATAACATCCCCTTCAATATGGTTATTATTGCTATCTTTATCATTAATATCCCATACCGAAGACCATGCGCCAACATCAGACCAACCCACATCGACAGGAATAACCGCAAGATGCTCATCATTGTTCTCTGCCAACTTTTCCATGACAGCATAGTCTATTGAATCATCTGGGCAGTTAAGAAAAGCGTCATCATCCAACCTAAAAAATAATCCGTCAGTTTCTCCTTTTTTAAACGCATCAATACAGGCATCGTGAATGGGCAATTGAAACTGCTTTATATTCTCCAGCCAAACGGAAGCTTTCATCATGAAAAGTCCGCTATTCCAAAGGTAATCACCTGACTTCAAATATTCTTCAGCTGTAGCTTTTTCAGGCTTCTCAGTAAAGCCACTAATCGCATGAATAGCTTGATTATCAATAGATTGAATTTCATCAGCCATATGGATGTAACCATAACCTGTTTCTGGCGAATCCGGCTTAATACCAAATGTAACCAGATAATATTTTTGTGCCATTTCTATGCCCGCATTAATAGCTTCATGAAACAAATCAATTTTTCCAATAATATGATCAGCCGGCATCATAAGAATAATGGCATCATCTTCATTCAATGATGCTACTGTTAATGCCGGAGCGGTATTTCGTCCCATTGGTTCTAAAATAATACGACTGATATTTTTAGATACTTGTGCGCTTTGCTCAGTAACCAAAAAACGATGAGCTTCATTACAAATAATCACCGGATCTAACACATCAACAGAAGCTTTTAATCCATCTAATCGCAACAAGGTATTTTGTAGTAATGTTTTATCATCAAACAATGTTAAAAACTGTTTCGGATAATGCTCTCTTGATAAGGGCCAAAGGCGGGTTCCACCTCCACCAGCCAGAATGACAGGACATAATTTCATTTAAATACCATTAATCTTTTTATATTTATCTGGATAATCTTTAAATTTCATAAGCTTCAAAGACTGAATCTTATCAGATAAACTTAAAATAGTTGATTACTTAGCCCTGGTAGCTCAGTGGATAGAGCAATCGCTCTCCTAAGGTGTAGTACTAATTTTAATTATCAAACACTTAGACTATTTATTTTTCCACTTTTTGCAAATTGCGATTCAGATTGATTTAAGGATTATAAATATTGATGGAAGTAGTATTCTTTTAAACATCGTTAATACGATTTAAAAAAACAATCGCAAAACATAAAAAAACATTATCGCAAGCACAGCACCGGCCGGAATTGTAATGACCCATGAAACCACTACATCTCGAATTGTTCCCATATTGACTGCGCCAATACCACGCGCAAGTCCAACGCCAAGTACGGCACCAACAAGTGTATGAGTTGTAGATATTGGTAAGCCGAGTTTGGTCGCTATAACAATAGTCGTAGCTGCTCCGAACTCCGCACTAAACCCACGAGTGGGTGTTAGATGAGTGATCTTCCTGCCTATTGTTTCCATCACTCGCCAACCCCAGGTAGCCAAGCCTGCAACAATTCCGACACCCCCCAGTGCCAGTACCCAAAGTGGCACTGGTGCCTTGGCAGCAATACTTTCACCACCTGCTAACGCAACAGACAATACGGCTGACATAGGGCCAATTGCATTGGCAACATCATTTGCACCATGAGCAAAGGCAACAAAACATGCACTCAAAATTTGTAGATAAACAAACAGCTTTTCAACTTGTTGATACTCTGTACTGTTGGTATGGAAATCGTAATGGCGTTGGGATTCCCAGCGTAGACGTCTGACGTTATCTAATGTATCTGAGATATTAGCCTTCATATGCCCCGGGGCTGTTGAATGTACTTTCTCAAGATGTTTTGCTGCCTTTTCAAGTGATTTAACAATATTGGGATCGGTTAACCTATCTTCAGCATCGCTTGAATCATCTTTAGATTTTATCCGTGAGATTAACCAGACACTAATGACAGAAGCAATAAGTCCTACGCCAGAGGCAACGGCAAAAGCAGCGGGAAAACTTAGATCAAGCTTCAGGTTTTTTAATCCTTTAAACGCCATTGTCAGTGACAACATGGTAATAACAACAAATACAAGATATGGCGCTATCTTCTTTGCTGATCTAAGCGGTCTGGCGTCATAGAAGACGGCGCGTAAGATAAAAGTAAAAATGAAATAGGAGATTGTTGCACTTAATAGTGGAGAGATGACCCAGCTTGCTGCAATCATGCTTACCTTGTCCCAGTGTACGGCATTGATTCCTCCGTAAACTGCTCCAAAACCAACAACCGAACCGACGATGGAATGTGTCGTTGATACTGGCCAACCCTTCCATGAGGCTATTTGTAACCATACCCCGGCAGCCAATAATGCTGAAAGCATACCCAACATAAAGGACAGACCATCACCAGTAAAGATAGCAGGATCAACAATACCTTTACGAACGGTTTCTGATACATGGGTACCAGCTAAAAACGCACCACTGAATTCAAGAATAGCGGCAATGATGACAGCGCGGCGTAATGTAAGCGCTCCAGAACCGACCGAGGTACCCATGGCGTTGGCAACATCATTAGCACCGATACCCCACGCCATATAGAGTCCGAAAACAACTGCAAGGACGATAATTACATAAAGGTACATTTCCATCTATTTAGTATTCTCTTATGGCAAAGTTAAAAACTATCTTGACTCAAGTGTATTTCTTACAGTTGCGGCCAAATGATCTGATCGATCAGCTATCCCACTTACTTGTTGTATTACACGCGTCCATAGAAAAAAATCCCCATACGAAATACTGTCCTCATTAGTAAGTAACAGTCTGACTAATTCCTTTTGACTAACATCTGCTTCATGTTCTTTAAGAGCAACTTTATCAATCAATTCATGAACCTTATTTGCTTCGCTGCCGCCAAAGCCTGTCTCTAGTAATTCATCAAGCTCTTCAATGATGTTGCGAGCCTGATCAAAAGTCTCAAGGCATTTACCCATAAAGGTATCGAATGCAGTATCAAATCCATCAAAACTTTTGGCTTGCTTAAAAGTAAGCAGAACTGCCACGTTCTCCGCGCGGTTGGCGATACCATCTTGAAGACTAAGTATTTTCAGGAGCTTGGAACGGTCGACTGGCATGAATAAACCACGCGGTAAGTTATTGCGGATATCGTGTTTAATCTGATCTGCATCGTGCTCCAGTTTTGATGTTTTGTCGGATAAGGACTCGACTTTTTCACTATTTCCATGCCGATATGCTTCTAGTATCACGGGAACTTGCCCTACACACTCGACAACTTTTTCCATATGCATTTGTAATGGAACAAAGGGTGAACGACCAAAAACACTAATGATATTGCGCATAACTATTTCCCCTAAAGACTAATGCTTTAAATACTAAAAGAACAATGGCAAGCATTGCGTTTAATTATATTTACAAATATTCAAATTAACTTTGATTCAAATCAATAATATATCCATAGAGAGGGATAGGAAAATAAATAAATTTAAGTAATAACAAGTTAAATGTATAAATTAAAATCAATTTCCTTCCCTATATTGATTATACTGTTGTTACATATTTGCAAGATGCAAAGGCATCTCTGTCTCAGTAATCGAAGATGAAAAGCCGAAATCAGAATAATCTATAAACCTAGATTATAAAAAACAGATCATTTGTTGGTTTCAATAATTACTTATTATTGGAACTACTAATTTTAAAATTACACAGCATTTGTATTGATATATCCTGTGGCCTTTCTCTGTAATTTTCCACCTAGCTTTTAACTGCACTGCACTTTACACTATAAGCTATTGATAACGTTGAAATGCCCTGGTAGCTCAGTGGATAGAGCAACCGCCTCCTAAGCGGTAGGTCGCAGGTTCGACTCCTGCCCAGGGCACCATCCTTCTTCATCATTTTTATGATTACCTCGAAATAGAAGACTGGCAATTGCTGGCAATAGGAATACTGCCGCAAACATATTCAGTAAAAACATAAAGGTCAGCAGTATTCCCATATCTGCCTGAAATTTTAATGGTGAAAATATCCAGGTAATAACACCCACTGCTAAAGTGATGCCGGTGAAAAAAATACTAAAGCCGGTTGTGGACAATGTATAATAGTATGCTTCTTTGATTGACTTACCCTGTTTTATAAATTCATCAAACCGGCTGTAAAAATAGATGCCGTAATCAACACCAATACCTACTCCCAATGCGACAACCGGCAGAGTATTTACTTTTAATCCTATCTGCAAGAAACTCATAAGAGCATAAGACAATACGGAAACCAACGATAATGGAAGCACAATGCACAACATGGCTTTAAAAGATTTAAATGCAATAAGACAAAGTAATATTATTGCGCTGAACACATAAAAAAGTATTGGAAATTGTGCATCTTTTATTTCTTCATTTGTAGCCGCCATAACACCTACATTTCCAGTGGCTAACTTAAATTTTATTTTTTTGTTTGGAGTATCTTCTTTAAATTTTCCAATACTTGAAATGATGTTATCTATTGTTTCTGCTTTATGATCATCTGTATAAATCATAACCGGCATAACACTACAGTCACTGTTTAATAAACCTGTCGATGTAGGAACATAGGATACAGATTGAGTCAAAGCAGAAGGATTACGCGGAATCACGCGCCATTTCATATTACCTTCATTCCAACCCGCATTAATACGTTTTGTAATTGTAGGCAAAGCAACTACAGATTGAACGCCACCCGTATTTCTCATGTGCCATTCAAAACGATCAATCAGTTCCATTACTTCATAATCAATACATCCTTCAGCAATTGTTTCTGTAATAACAGTAATTACATCAACGCCTATCGAGAATCGGTCAGCAATTGTTTCTGTATCAACATTGTAACGGGAGTCACCGTGTAATTCGGGCACGCCACGATGTAAGTCACCAATTTTTATGTCTGTTCCTTTCCATAAACCAAAAATGAAAAGAACCATTGATAAAACAACAATGGTTATCGAAATTGGCTTACTGGTGAGTTCTGAAATTTTACTCCAGATAGGAAAAAGTAAGTTAGCACGTTTATTTAAATTATCTTGATAGCCTTGTTGATAATCCTGATAAGAAGCCAATACGGGTAACAGAAAAAGATTAGTAAAAATAATCATTGCCACACCAAGGCTTGCTGTAATCGCCATCTCCTGAATAATTTCTATTTTAATTAAACAGATTGTTATAAAACCTATGCAATCACTACTTAAGGCTACTAGTCCAGGAATGAATAATCGTCTAAAACTTTTTCTTGC
>JBFIIJ010000102.1:0-7616 GCA_041601315.1 Gammaproteobacteria bacterium | reverse complement strand
TTTTATGTGAACTTTCCTATTTAGAGCTAATACGTTAATTATAGACACTTAGCGACATTAGACTAGGATCCTTAAGGAATACCTGTCACTACGTCTACTAAATCGTTGTTGGCGGCTTTCCGGAAATATCATAGGTTAGACGCGAGATACTTTCGATTTCATCAATGACTTCCCAGCCATTCACCAGCCAATTTTTGCGCTGTTTCAATTTGCGATGGCGTCATATTATTTGAAATATCGTTTAAATATGTTATCGATGTTTTATTTCCATTTTTCAAGGCGATATCAAACCATTTATATGACTCGATATAATCGCGAGGCGTTCCATGTCCGTTTTTATACATCTCACCAAGATTAAGCTGTGCCTTTACATCGCCCTGCTTTGCTGATTCTTTAAACCAGTGAAGTGCTTGCTTATTATCACGGATGGTTCCTTGTCCGTTCTTATACATATAGCCAAGGTTAACTTGTGCTGCAACAAGCCCCTGCTCCGCAGCACTTTTGTACCAGTTAAAAGCCTGTTCATAATTTTCTTTAATACTATCCTTATCACGATATTGTCCACTGATGTACATAATGCCAATATTATATTGTGCTTCAGCAACACCTTGCTCTGCTGCTTTTTTGTACCAGTAAAATGCCTTCTTAAAATCCTGAGATACCCATACGCCTGCGTCATACATCATAGCTAGACTAAACTGTGCTGACACATTGCCTTCTTCTGATAATTTTTCATACAATGAAAATGCTGAAGAATAATCACGAAGCATATAGGCTTCGTCAGCATCTAATAATTCATCTGAATAGATGGGAAAGGAATTTAGTATTAGAACGAAAAATATTATTATTTCAAATCTCTTCATGATCTTTAACCTCATTCATCACGAATAGTTGAAGAGTATGAAAATACTATTCCCACTCAATCGTAGCGGGCGGTTTTCCGGAAATATCGTAAGTCACACGAGAGATACCATCGACTTCATTGATAATTCGATTAGAAACATGTCCAAGGAAATCATATGGCAAGTGTGCCCAATGCGCAGTCATAAAATCAATCGTAACTACTGCGCGTAAGGAAACGACGTAATCGTATTTGCGACTATCACCCATAACACCAACCGAACGAACGGGAAGAAAAACAGTAAAGGCCTGACTGACTTCATCGTAAAGATTATTTTTACGGAGTTCTTCTATAAAAATATGATCGGCAAGGCGTAGTAGATCGGCATATTCTTTTTTGACTTCGCCTAGAATACGAACACCTAAGCCAGGACCAGGAAATGGGTGTCGATAGACCATTTCTTTTGGTAAGCCAAGTTGTACACCTAATTTACGAACTTCATCTTTAAATAGTTCGCGTAGTGGTTCGACTAATTCCATTTTCATTGTGTCAGGCAAACCACCAACATTATGATGTGATTTGATTACATGTGCTTTGCCACTTTTAGCACCGGCTGATTCAATAACATCAGGATAAATTGTGCCTTGTGCTAACCACTTCATATCTTCAAAATCATTGGAATGTTCTTCAAAAATCTTGATGAATTCACCACCAATAATTTTGCGTTTTGCTTCTGGATCTTCAACGCCACTTAGTTCATCAAGAAATCGTTGCTCCGCATCAACACGGATCACTTTAATACCCATGTGTTCAGCAAAGGTTTCCATTACTTGATCACCTTCATTCAAACGCAGCAAACCGTTATCAACAAAGACACAAGTTAACTGATCGCCAATTGCTTCATGCAACAATGCTGCGACAACAGAAGAATCAACACCACCAGACAGAGCTAACAATACCTGATCTTCACCTACCTGTTCTTTGACTTGTTTAATTGCATCTTCAACAATGTTCTCAGTTGTCCATAGTGATTGGCAACCGGCAACTTCGTGTAAGAAACGTTGAAGGATGTTTTGTCCTTGTGTTGTGTGCGTTACTTCCGGGTGGAATTGTAATCCATAAAATTTTCGGGCTTCATCTGCAATACCAGCAATAGGTGCATTGTCTGTTGAAGCAATGATTTTAAATCCATCAGGTAAAGCTTCGACACGATCACCATGACTCATCCAGACATTAAGTAAACCATGTCCTTCGTCATTCACTTCATCCTGAATATCTTTTAATAAGTTTGAATGACCACGCGCACGAATTTGCGCATAACCAAACTCTCTTACATTTGAATTGATAACCTTGCCACCGAGTTGTTCGGCCATGGTTTGCATGCCATAACAAATGCCTAATACCGGCACGCCCAGTTTAAAAACTATATCGGGCGATCTAACACCATTGAGTTCGGTAACCGATTCAGGACCACCCGATAGAATGATTGCATTAGGTTTGAAATCTTTGATCGTCTGTTCGTCCATATCAAAAGCATGGATTTCACTGTAGACGCCCGCTTCACGAACGCGTCTGGCGATAAGTTGTGTGTATTGCGATCCAAAATCCAGAATCAGGATTCGTTCGGAATGTATATTTGTCATGATCGTTTAAATATTTTTTGAAAGCCCATTTATATATTCATGAAGAATATACTAATGGGCTTTCAATTTAAGCTCGGTAATTTGGTGGTTCTTTGGTAATAGTCACATCATGTACATGGCTTTCTTTATAACCGGCATTAGTGATACGAATAAATTTTGCTTTTTCGCGCAACTCTTTCAAATTTGAACAGCCGGTGTATCCCATTGCTGCTCTGATACCACCAGTCACTTGATGAATAATTGCGTCTAATGGCCCTTTATATGGAACTCGACCTTCTATTCCTTCTGGCACCAATTTTTCAATTTCATCATTCTCCTGAAAATAACGATCTGAAGAACCATGTTGCTGAGACATCGCACCAAGCGACCCCATACCGCGATAAGATTTATAGGAGCGTCCTTGATAGAGTTCAACTTCGCCCGGCGCTTCTTCAGTACCGGCAAACATACCACCCATCATGGCACTATGTGCTCCGGCAGCTAAAGCCTTGGCGACATCACCAGAATAACGTATACCACCATCCGAAATGATAGGGACACCTTTACTTTTTAACGCTGCAGCAACATTTGCGACGGCTGAAATCTGAGGCATTCCGACACCACTGACGACGCGTGTTGTACAAATTGATCCGGGACCAATACCCACTTTAACTGCATCAGCTCCGGCATCCACCAGCGCTAGCGCTGCATCTGCCGTCGCGATATTACCACCTATCACTTGAGTATCTTTGTAAGTGGCCTTAACCCATTTGATCATATCAATAACGCCTTTAGAGTGGCCATGAGCAGTATCGACTACAATCACATCTACACCTGACGCGACTAATTGCTCAACTCGTAGCATGGATGCTTCGCCAACACCAACTGCTGCACCAACTCTTAATCGCTCGGAATTATCCGTACAGGAATTAGGATATTCCGATGCTTTTTGCATATCTTTCACGGTAATCAAACCAGCAAGTTGAAATTTATCATTTACCACCAGAATCTTTTCAATACGGTGTTTATGTAATAATTCCTTAATTTCGTCTTTACTCGCATTTTCTTTGACGGTGACCAGATTTTCTTTACGCGTCATAATATTTCTGACTGGGTCATCTGGTTTCTTTTCAAAACGTAAGTCTCGACTGGTCACGATTCCGACCAATTCGCCGTTTTCGACAACGGGGACACCGGAAATGTTTTTCTCTCTGGTTAATTCTATAACTTCACGAATACTGGTATGAGGCCCAACCGTATGCGGCTCTTTAATAACGCCTGTTTCATATTTTTTAACCCGACGAACATTTTTTGCCTGCAATTCAGGACTCATATTCTTGTGGATTATGCCGATACCACCTTCTTGCGCTAAAGCTATCGCCAAACCTGATTCGGTAACGGTATCCATCGCAGCAGAAACCAGCGGTATATTCATGGTGATTTCGCGCGTTAATTGCGTTTGCAATGACACGTTTCGTGGCAGGATATCCGAATAGTTTGGAATTAGTAAAACATCATCAAAGGTTAGTGCTTCTTCTGCAATAATCATGTCTAGGCCATTTAGGTTTAAATTAACCGCGCAGTATAGTCCCAACTTGAGTATCGGCAAAGCCGTCTTGTGCTTTGTTTCACTATTCTTTTGGCTTAACATGAATAAATATGTCTGTATCAAACAATAAATCACCTGATGTAAACGATATCTATACGATTAGTCGCTTAAATCGCGAGGTTCGTACCGTACTTGAAGAAGTATTTCCGACGGTTTGGGTGCAGGGAGAAATATCCAATTTGGCTAAACCAGCCTCAGGCCACCTGTATTTCAGTCTGAAAGATACTACCGCTCAAGTCAGATGCGCTATGTTCAAAAACCGCCAATCGGGACTACGCTTTGAGCCCGAAAATGGCATGCAGATTATGGCGAGGGCAAATATCAGTTTGTATGAGGGACGCGGGGAATTTCAGCTTATTATCCAGTCTCTCGAACCCGCTGGCGCTGGCGCATTGCAACTCGCATTTGAAGCACTCAAGCAAAAGCTTTCTGCTGAAGGTTTATTTGACGAAGAACATAAAAAGTTACTTCCCCCGTTTCCGAAAAATATTGGCATCATCACTTCGGCAACGGGTGCCGCTGTTCGGGATATTCTCAGTATTTTAAAGCGCCGCTACCCTTCAGGAAACGTCATCATTTATCCGACTCTCGTTCAGGGAGATGGCGCCGCTCAGGAAATAGCCAAAACTATAAAATTTGCTGAGCAACGTAAAGAGTGTGATGTGTTCATTCTTGCGCGGGGCGGCGGTTCAATAGAAGACTTATGGGCATTTAATGAAGAAATTGTCGCACGGACAATATTTGATATTACGACACCCATTGTGAGCGGCGTCGGTCATGAAATTGATTTTACCATCGCCGATTTTGTTGCTGACCAACGAGCGGCAACACCATCTGCTGCAGCAGAATTAATTAGCCCTGACAGCATGGATGTTTTAACTAAATTAAAACATCGTGAAGAACAGTTAGTCCGTTCACAGAAACAAACTATCTTTAACTTTCAAAACCGTGTGGCGTTATTATCAAAACGTGTAGCACATCCAAAACAACGATTGATGGAATTGATTCAACGAACAGATGAATATTCAATGCGACTCAATCATCATGTTGAAAAACAATTATCTAAGAAGAAAGTATTGCTCACTGAAATGACAGGAAAGATTAATAAATTAAACCCGGCGCATACCATTGCTCGACAAATTGAAAAGGTTAATGTTTTACAAATACAATTTAAAAAATCAATTAATCGAACACTGGAAAAAGCACAAGACGAAGTTTTAAGACTGGAACATATATTAAAAACAGTAAGCCCAATTTCTACATTGGAAAGAGGTTATGCTATCGTTACTGAACAGAAATCAAATAAAATTGTCACAAACACAAAACATATTCAATCTGGAGACCAACTTCGAATTAGATTAGCTACTTCTGAAATCGATTCGACTGTCGATGCAATTCATGAAAAATAGATTTTTATATATAGTATTTAATATTGCTTTACTCTCTGCGACATACAACGGATATGCACTTGAGCTTCCCAAAGAATCCGCTGTGCCCGGTGGCGTCGCCATTATTTCGATTCAAATAGAAGATAAACCGGAAGCGTGGTTCTATGACCGTAAGGTTATGATTCTTGGTTCAAACAATGACTGGAAAGCTATTGTCGGCATACCATTGACTGCAAAAATTGGTATACATGATCTTAAAGTTAAAAGCAGTGGCGTTGAAACAAGTTATAAATTTGAAGTTGCGAAAAAAGACTATGAAACGCAATACATAACCATTAAAGATAAGCGTAAAGTTAATCCCAATGATCAAGACATGTCTCGCATTACTAAAGAACAAAAATTAATATCGAAAGCTAAAGCACACTGGAGTAATAAGGACGATGTGTCCTTAAAATTTATAAAACCGGCAGAAGGCCCCTACAGTAGTCCTTTTGGCCTACGACGTTTTTTTAATAAACAACCAAGAAACCCACACAGCGGGTTGGATATTGCCGCAGAAAAAGGAACGCCTATTGTCGCTCCTGCTGATGGTACAGTAATTAATACTGGCGAGTACTTCTTTAATGGAAACACCGTGTTCCTCGATCATGGGCAGGGATTAATCACCATGTACTGCCATATGGACAGTATAAACATAGAAGAAGGGGCAGAAGTAAAAACAGGTGATATAATCGGTAACGTTGGATTAACTGGCCGCGTTACCGGCGCACACCTTCATTGGAGTGTCATGCTGAATAATGTAACGGTTGACCCTTTATTATTTCTTTCTGAACAATAACATTTATTACTACATGTCTAACTTTGATTATAACAAATATAAAATTAGTGTAGTCATTCCTTGCTACCGAGAAACAGCTCACGTAATAAATGTGATTTCTCGCATCCCTGACTATATTGATAACATAATTTGCGTTGACGATTGTTGTCCGGATAAAACGGGGGAATTTATCAAGAAAAACTGTAATGATAAACGTATAGTAGTAATTACTCATGATAAAAATCAGGGTGTTGGCGGTGCAATGATTAGTGGTTACAAAGCCGCATTAGATTTGTCAGCCGATATTATTGTGAAAATTGATGGTGATGGACAAATGAATCCCGAGCTACTGCCTCAATTTATAAACCCTATTATAAATAATGACTCCGACTACACAAAAGGTAATCGATTCTTTGATATTGAAAACATTTCATCCATGCCAAAAATGCGTTTATTAGGCAATGCCGTATTATCCTTCATGAGCAAACTATCTACTGGTTATTGGAAAACATTTGATCCTAACAATGGCTACACTGCGATCAATACAAAAGTATTAAGACACATTCCCTTGCAAAAGATAAATCATTCTTATTTTTTTGAATCGGACATGTTATTTAGACTAAATACTTTACGCGCTGTTGTTGAAGATATTCCTATGGTTGCCAAATATGGAGAAGAAACAAGCCACGTTAATGTTTTCAATTCAATATTCGTATTCAGTTTTTTTCATGCGAAGAATTTTTTCAAGCGAATTATTTACAATTATTTTTTGCGTGACTTTAGTGTGGCATCCCTAGAATGGATAGTAGGGCCACTAATGATTTTATTCAGTTTATTATTTGGAATAAACGAGTGGTTGGAAAGTATCGCTAGCGGTGTTTCTGCAACTGCAGGTACTGTGATGCTCGCTGCATTACCTATGATAGTTGGTATCCAAATGGTTTTATCTGCACTTTCCTATGATATAGAAAACATGCCAGCTATTCCGTTCAGCAAGTTGGTATCTGACTATTAGCATTAATATGATTTTCGAAATAACTTTCTACTAGAAAACCAAACCAAACCGAGAATAAACGGCATAAGAAACCATAATATCCTGATACTGATTGCCGTTGTTGAGGCTTCTCCGATTGATTGACCTAGCAAAGAAAGTAAAAAAGCCAGAACTGACTCTAATAATCCAATTCCACCTATAGTCTGCAATGGAATGATAAAAGCCATATTCATACCTGTGGTCAAATATAATGTTTGTTCAAATTGGAAATTCATATTTAAGGAGTAACAAATATATAAAAGCATTAACCCCGAAAAAAGCCAGCGAACAAAACTAAAAACAAAT
>JBFIIJ010000101.1:0-7628 GCA_041601315.1 Gammaproteobacteria bacterium | reverse complement strand
TTTCCTGAATATCAATTTATTCCACTTTATGCCCGAGTTGTAGACTGCAAGAAAAAGATGGATGACAATCTTTATCGATTTATTATCGCTGTTGATTTTATTGGTATATGCGAAAGCGATCAGGAAATGATTATGCAGCATGTATTAAGTAGACAAGCGGCAAACATTAAAAAAGAACGTAGCCAGCAAGAAGCAGAAGCAAGCGAACAAAAAGCAGCTAACGGTTAAAAAGATATTTACTATGTCTTGGGTAAGGTAACGCCTGTTTGCCCCTGATACTTTCCAGCACGATCCTTATAAGAGGTTTCACAAACTTCATCAGACTCAATAAAAATAACTTGAGCAACGCCTTCATTAGCATAAATCTTCGCCGGTAAATTTGTTGTATTTGAAAACTCTAAAGTAACATGCCCTTCCCACTCTGGTTCAAGTGGTGTGACATTGACAATGATGCCACAACGAGCATAAGTCGATTTACCCAAACATATAGTAAGTACATTTCGTGGTATACGAAAAAACTCAACTGTTCTTGCTAATGCAAATGAGTTCGGCGGAATAATACAATAATCACTTTTAATATCGACAAAACTTTTTTCATCAAAGTTTTTCGGGTCAACGGTAGCTGAATGAACATTAGTAAAAATTTTAAACTCATCTGAACAACGTACATCGTAACCATAACTGGATGTACCATACGATATTAATCGCTCATCCCCTTTTGTTTTAATCTGCCCTGATTCAAAAGGTTCTATCATTGCATGCTCTTCCGACATGCGACGAATCCACTTATCTGACTTTATGCTCATAACATCTTTATCTCTTAATTATTTTCTATTACGATTTTAGGAAATTTGCTGCTGTAATCTTTCGACTGCTGTGCAAGTTTAGCTGCTGTGCGACGAGCAATATTACGATAGTTCATAGTAATTGCCGAATCAGGTTGCATTGCGACAGTCGGCTTACCATTATCAACGCCTTCACGAATCTGAATGTCTAATGGTAATGAACCTAATAGATCAACATCATATTGCTTCGCCATTTGTTCACCACCACCACTACCGAAAATATGTTCTTCATGTCCACATTCACTACAAATATGCGTGCTCATGTTTTCAATAATACCCAATACCGGTACCTGAACTTTTTCAAACATCTTTAATGCTTTCTTCGCATCCAATAAAGCAATGTCTTGCGGCGTTGTTACAATCACAGCACCACTGACCGGAATTTTTTGACATAAGGTTAATTGAATATCACCTGTTCCGGGTGGCAGATCTATAATTAAATAATCAAGATCTTTCCAATTTGTTTCGTTTAATAATTGTTCCAATGCACCCGTGACCATCGGTCCACGCCAGATCATTGGGGTATCTTCTTCAATTAAATAACCAATCGACATCGATTGAATACCATAACTCACTTTCGGTTCGACCTTCTTGCCATCGACCGAGTCCGGTTTACCTTGCAGTCCCAACATTCTCGGTTGGCTCGGTCCATAAATATCAGCATCTAGAATTCCAACCTTTGCACCTTCAGCTTGAAGTGCTAAAGCCAAATTAATTGATGTAGTCGATTTACCAACACCCCCCTTACCAGAAGCAACAGCAATCGTATTTTTTACATTAGCTAATAAGGACACGCCCTTCTGCACAGAATGCGAAACAATCTTGCTGGCGATAGATACCGTACAATTGGATATTCCAGCATCACTCAATGCCGTTTTAATTGAATTTGTTAATTCTTCTTTTGAACCCTCTGCCGGATAGGCAAATTGAAGAATAATAGACACAGCGTCGCCATCAATAACGATATCTTTAACTACTTTTGCACTGATTAAATCCTGCTTAATATTAGGATCTTCGATTCCGGAAAGGATTTTTTCTACTTGTTCACGACTGACTGCCGACATTGATTTACAACCTAAATATGAATTGGACGCGTATTCTACATTATTTATCGACTTCTCTTCACGCTGCTATTGAATAATGCTACTTTAGCGCCCCGAATTTCTGTAGCCTTAACTAAATGCAAGATAAACAACGACAAATTCTAGTTACCAATGCCCTGCCTTATGCTAATGGTCCGCTTCATATTGGCCATTTGGTGGGATATATCCAGGCGGACATCTGGGTTCGATTCCAGAAAATGCTGGGAAATGAATGCCATTACGTCTGTGCCGATGATACGCATGGCACGCCAATCATGTTACGCGCCCAAAAAGAAGGCATTACGCCCGAAGCACTGATTGAAAACATGGGTAAGGAACATCTGGCTGATTTCACTGAATTTGCTGTTGCCTTTGATAATTATCACAGTACGCATTCTGCTGAGAATCAGGAATTGGCCAATACAATCTACGAAGCTTTGAATAAAGCCGGGCACATTAATAAACGAACCATCAAACAGGCTTACGATCCTGAAAAAGAAATGTTTCTACCAGATCGTTTTATTCGTGGCGAATGTCCTAAATGTGGAGCGGCAGACCAATATGGCGATAGTTGTGAATCTTGTGGCGCAACTTATAGCCCGACTGATTTAAAGAATCCGGTTTCTGCGGTTTCTGGTGCAACGCCTATTGAAAAAGAATCTGAGCATTACTTTTTTAAACTGGGTGACTTTGAAGATTTATTACACAAGTGGACTCGTGCCGGACATTTACAAGCAGAAGTCACTAATAAACTGGATGAATGGTTTGAAGCCGGTTTACAAGAATGGGATATTTCGCGTGATGCGCCCTACTTTGGTTTTGAAATTCCGAATGCGCCGGGTAAATATTTTTATGTGTGGTTGGATGCACCAATGGGTTATCTCGCCAGCTTTAAAAACCTATGTAATAAAACCGATCTAAATTTTGACGAATGGTGTAAAGCCGGTAGTGATAAAGAAATGATTCACTTTATCGGTAAAGACATTATTTATTTTCATGCTTTGTTTTGGCCGGCTGTATTAGAAGGCAGTGGTTTCCGCACACCTACTGCTGTTTATGCGAATGGCTTTCTGACAGTGAATTGTCAAAAAATGTCCAAGTCACGTGGTACCTTTATAAAAGCACGCACTTATATAAATCATTTAAACCCTGAATACTTGCGTTATTACTTTTCCGCAAAACTCGGTTCCGGTATTGATGATATTGATCTTAATCTGGAAGACTTTAGTGCCAGAGTGAACTCTGATTTAGTCGGCAAGGTTGTCAACATTGCTAGCCGTTGTGCCGGTTTTATTAATAAACGTTTTGATGGACAACTATCTAACAGTATTCATGATCCTGAATTATATGCAGAGCTTGTTGCGGCTAATGAAAATATCTCAACTGCTTATGACAATCGCGAATATTCCAGAGCCATGCGCGATATTATGGCTTTGGCAGATAAAGTGAATCAATACATTGATGATCACAAACCCTGGGTAATTGCCAAAGAAGAAAATAAAGATGATGAATTACAAGCGATTTGCTCTATGGGCATTAATTGCTTCCGTTTGTTAATTCTTTATTTAAAACCGGTATTACCTGTTATAGCTGAAAAGACTGAAGCTTTTCTGAATATAGAACCACTGCAATGGAAAGATGTTGATACATCGTTAACCAATCATAAAATTAATAAATTTAAGCCGCTGATGACGCGCGTTGAAAAAGAGAGTATCGAAGCCATGATTGAAGATAGTAAAGAAGATCTGGAAGTAACAGAAAACAAACCTGTTGCAACAGGACCACTTGCCGATAATCCTATCGCAGATGAAATAAGTTTCGACGATTTCATGAAAGTCGATTTACGAATCGCAAAAATAATTAAAGCCGATCATGTAGAAGGGGCAGATAAACTATTACAACTAACGCTGGATATTGGCGGTGAAACACGCAATGTCTTTGCGGGAATTAAATCTGCTTATAATCCTGAAGACCTGGAAGGCAAACTTACTGTCATGGTTGCAAACCTTGCTCCAAGAAAAATGCGTTTCGGTATGTCAGAAGGAATGGTTCTGGCAGCGGGTCCTGGCGGCAAAGATTTATTTATCTTACACCCGGAAGATGGCGCAGAACCTGGAATGAAAGTGAAATAGTATCCTAATGGTATTAGACTAGTCGTTAATGAACGAACTATTCCTACTACTTTTCAACGCCGCGATAATTAACAACCTTGCGCTGACTTATCTTGTCGGCATTGATTTACAAGTTTCTGCAAGCCAGCGAATTAATACGGCATGGTTAATGGGACTCGCAACAATTTATTCATTGTGTCTCTGTTTACCCAGCACCTATATCATCAATCAACTTATTATCATCCCATTTCAACTTCAGTATCTGGATTTGCTGTTATATGTGATGGTGATACTGCTTATTGTTTTAGGAACCAAGAATATCATTCATAAACTTTTTCCATTACTCATTGAAAAGATTGATGCGGTTACTCCTGTTCTATTAATTATCTCAGTATTACTCGCTGTTATTCTCTTACAAGAAACTCAAATCAATTCTTTTATTGATTCTTTTCTCTTTGGCTTAGGAACAGGGTTAGGATTTTTATTTTTATTATTAGTCGTAACCTGTTTGCGTGAACGGATTGATAATGAAAATGCACCTGAACCTTTTCGTGGTATTCCAATACTACTAATTGCAATAGGCATGTTATCGATGGGTCTGATGGGATTAGCTGGTTTACAATGATGATGTCATTATTCATCGCTATAGCAGTAATCGGTCTATTGGCTATCGCAATCGCCAGCCTTTCATCGAATAATGAAACCCCTGTCATCCAACAAACACACCAAAACCAAATAGAAGCTATTGATCGTTTATTACCACAAACACAATGTGGCGATTGTGGTTTTAATGGTTGCTTACCTTATGCTGTAGCATTAGTAGAAAATAAAGTAGATATTAATCGTTGCTTGCCTGGAGGTAATGAAACAATAAAAGAACTGGCTCATTTTCTAGGGAAAGAAGTAAAGCCCTTATATAAAGAAAGTAAAAACACTAACACTGTCGCATTAATTGACGAAGCAATCTGTATCGGTTGTGTTAAATGTATTACTGCTTGTCCTGTTGACGCTATTATTGGTGCACCAAAACAGATGCACAGCATTATTAATCAATATTGTACCGGTTGTGAATTATGTATTGCACCTTGTCCGGTTGATTGCATCAGCATGGTTGCTGTGAGATAGCTGATGTCAACTTCAACTGATAAAGCTATTACTTCACCACATACACATTCTGTAACAACAGTAGACGCTATCATGCGTCAGGTACTGTTCGCACTAATACCGGGTATATTATTAAGTACTATTTACTTTGGTATTGGTGTTCTTGTTCAATGTATTCTTGCGGTTGTCTTTGCCCTGTTATCTGAAGCCTTCGTTTTAAAATTAAGACATCAGCCTATTGCGCCTGCTTTAAAAAATGGCACAGCGATTATCACCGCACTGCTTTTTGCACTGACCATTTCGCCTTATACGACATGGTGGGTAAACCTAACGGGTATCTTTTTCGCGATTGTAATAGCGAAACATCTTTTTGGTGGCTTGGGAAAAAACCCGTTCAATCCGGCAATGGCAGGTTATGTTTTTGTCCTCTTATGTTTTCCATTAAAAATGGCTTATTGGCCAGACCTCAGCGGTTTTAGTGAACACGAACTGTCGTTAGCACAAAATATCAACATTATTTTTTCTGGCTTACCTTTAGGACAAGAACTGGATGCGATAAGTGGCGCAACGCCACTCACTAATATGAAAATTGAACTTGGCCTAATGACCATGGTTTCTGAAATAGAAATGAATCCACTTTATGGTGGCATTGGTGGCAAAGGTTGGGAATGGATAGCAGCAGCTTATATTGTCGGCGGTATTTGGTTAATCATTACTAAAGTTATTCGTTGGCAAATACCTGTTACAGTTCTTGGAACAATATTTACAGTTAGCCTGCTTTTTAATTTTATTGATACCGACATGTATCCTTCTGCTTTATTTCACTTATTCACTGGCGGCACGATGTTATGCGCGTTCTTTATTGCCACCGACCCAGCAAGCTCATCAACTACTCCAAAAGGAAAAATAATTTATGCGATGGGTATAGGTTTATTAATCTACATCATTCGCACCTGGGGCGGTTATCCTGACGGTATTGCCTTTGCTATATTAATCATGAATGCATTAGTCCCCTTGATCGATTATTACACTCGACCAAAAGTATTGGGAGAGCGATAAGTTTTATGTTCAAAAAAGAAAAACTCAAATCACTTCTTCCTTTAACGATAACCAGTCTAATTTGCCTGACTGCTATTGTGGTCGTCCATCATCTCACTAAAGTCAAGATAAGTATCAATAAAGAACAAGCTGCACTGGCGGTAATTAATGAAGTGCTTCCCGTTGAGTACGATAACGATCTTTTTCATGACAAAATTGAACTTGATGTTCCGACTTATATAAACAACAACAATAAAATATCTGTCTATAGAGCCAGATTAAATAACCAGCCTGTCGCGGTTAGTCTAATGCCTGTTGTAACTAAAGGTTATAACGGCAGTTTAAGTTTAGTTATAGGCATAAGTTATGAAGGCAAACTAACGGGAATAAAAATTCTGCAACATAATGAAACTGAAGGATTCGGCGATCAGGCACATCAGGATAACTCAAACTGGTTGCTTGAATTCGATGGCTATTCACTTGAAACACCTAAGAAGAATTGGGCAATAAAGAAAGATGACGGTGAATTCGACCAATTAAGTGGCGCAACTATTACCTCAAGAAGCATTATTAATATACTATACAAATCACTTGAATATTACTCAGAGCATCGCGAACACTTTTATGACAATTAATAACACCCAAAAGAAATTTCTACGCCAAGCGGCGCATCATTTAAAGCCAGTTGTCTGGGCGGGGAAAAACGGAATAAGCAAAAGTTTAATTGAAGAAATTGAACAGGCTCTAGAGATTCATGAGTTAATAAAAATAAAATGTAATCTCGGAGAACGCGAAGAACGAGATGCGGGTATTGAAGACATTTGTAAGAAAACAGGTGCTGATAATGTGCAACGTATTGGCAATATCCTCACACTTTATAAAAAGAATCCTAAAAAACCGGTAATTAAGTTACCTAGTTAAAAACTTAACGTCTGGTAGGCTTTTTACGTCGTCCTGTCTGACCACGAGTTTTATTGTAATTCGCCATTCGAGTATTTTCTGGCGCAGGAACAAGTTGGTTTTCACCATCACCAATCAACTCAGACTTATTCATTTCTTTTAATGCGGCGCGTATAACATCCCAGTTTTTAGGATCATGATATCGAAGAAATGCTTTTTGTAATCGTCGTTGATCCAGTTCTTTCGGTATAAAGACCTTTTCACTTTTATATCGCACCTTCTTCAAAGGATTTTTTTCAGAATGATACATGGCGGTTGCCATCGCCATAGGTGAAGGGTAAAACGTTTGTACTTGATCAAGCTTGAAGTCATTTTTTTTCAACCACATTGCCAGATTCAACATGTCTTCATTTTCTGAACCCGGATGTGCGGCAATAAAATAAGGAATTAAATATTGTTGCTTACCGGCTTCTTTTGAAAACTTTTCGAACATACGTTTGAATTCATCATAGGTTCCCATGCCCGGTTTCATCATTTTGTTTAATACA